>JALWJZ010000074.1 GCA_026996855.1 Anaerolineales bacterium | reverse complement strand
AAAGGCCCAGGCCCGCTCTCGCCGTTGCGGGTGCTTTTCTTTGCGATACCGCTGCTTCCACACAGCTTCCGTATCGCCCGCTCGCCACTCAATTTGCGCTTTGCGTCCTGGCATGGCCCTTCCCCTTCTTCGTTTTTGCCCCTATTGTACTCCTTGAGGACAGAGATGGTATTCAATGACAAAAACAACCCGCGAACCGCCGTATGCAGTCCGCGGGCTAAGGGCCGCTGAGGGTTTTACGGGGCTGGCGTTGGTGAAGGCGTGAAGGCCGGTGACGGGGACGGTATGGTAGTGGGCGAAACCGAAACAGGAGTAGGCGTGGCCGTCGGCGTTGGCGTGAGCGTTGGGGTGGGCGTGGGAACAGCCAAGGGCTCAGGCAGGAACCGCAACAGCCGACCATGGGTCGCGTCGGTCACCCAAACGCCACCGGCCGGGTCCACGGCCACACCGTTGACCACGCCCATGGTCTCCAGATCCCCCCACCAGTACAACAAATCCCCCTTCGCGGAAAATACCGCAATCCGATGCAACAGGGGCACGGTCACGTATACCCGGCCCTGGGCATCCACAGCCAGGTAGGGCTTGTTCTCCATGTGCTCGTCGGCCCAGCCGGGCACGACCCACTCGTGGGAGTACACGTACAACCCACCACCCAGGGGTTGGAACACCTGCACCCGCTGGTTCCAGGTATCGGCCACGTACAGCAGGCCCCCCGGCCCGATGGCCAGGCCCACCGGTTCGTCAAACTGACCAGGGCCCACACCGCCCCCGCCGATTTGCTCCACGAACTGCCCCTCTTGGGTAAACACCACCAGACGCTTGTTGCCCGTATCGCTCACAATGACGTACCCTTCGGGGTCCACCACCACGTCCCGAGGTCCCCAAAACTCCTCCGGGCTGCCGCCCTGACCAAACCGGCCCCACATGGTGAGGAATTCCCCTTCCGCGGTGAACACCTGAATGCGATGGTTCCAGGTGTCGGCCACGTATACCCGACCCTGCCCGTCCACCGCCAGACCCCAGGGTTCGGCAAAGGTACCGGGCGGCGGTGCCTGGGGCGATTCCAAGTCCGTGGGCATTCCCCACACATGCAACACCTCACCCGTGGACGAAAGATGTTGAATGCGGTGGTTCCAGGTATCCGCCACATACAGCGTGCCGTCGGGGGCAATGGCAACATCCCGAGGATACTGGAACTGGCCTGGCCCGGTGCCAAAGGCGCCCAGGGTGGCCACGGGTTGCAAAGGTCGCTCCTTGCCCTCGTATACGTCTTCGGGCGCAGCCTCCTGGAAAATGCTTTCCTCACCGATGCCGAATTCCCACATCCGGGCGGCCACGTCTTTGCGCACGTAGACTCGCATCCGGTCGCCGGGGGTCCATTTAGCCAAGGAAAGGTCCTTGCCCGTGACCTCCGCGTACTTGGAAAAATCTCGGTTCAGCCAGATGTGCCACAAAGCCTCCCGCATGGCCGGGTCGCTCAATGCCTGGCGGATGCGTTCCCAGGTCAGCCCGCGGTAAATGTCTTCGTGGGGCCAGACCATGCGGAGGAATTCCAGCGTGTAGAACTGATCGCCCAGGAAACCTTCCACCTGCGCCCAATTTTTCACCCCGGCCAGCACGATGGGCTTTTCCCGCAGTTGCGCACTGGGCGTGGCCGCATAGTAATGGGCCTTGGGATAATTGCGGAAATACCAGGAGAAGGGCCAGGAAACCGCGTCGTCGTAGGCCACGGGAATTTCCCGTCCGTCGTATAGACGTTCCCCTACGTCTTCGATCAAATTCATGGTCACCCGCACGCCGTGGGCGGAATGGGCGTACACCAGGAACTCGTTGGCCTGGTCGTAGTGCACGTAAGTGGCCTGGTAAGCTGTGTGCCAGGTGAACCCAGCCAAGACACCGAAAAGAGCCAGCACGAACCAGCGGGCCAGCACGGCGAGAGGCCGAGTACGCGCGGTGTAGAGGAAAACCCCAAAAGCCACCAGGGAAATCAGGAGTTGCACCACAAAATCCGCGGTGGCCATGAGACCTACCAGGGTTTTGTCCTGAAAAGGAAGCGTAGAGGGGAAGACGAAGGGGCGGAACAGCCGGGGGAAAGCCAACACAAAAGTCACCCCGGCCAGGAAAGGAACCCAATCCTTTTGGAAGAAGTCCTGCCAGGAAAGACCCTGGACCAACTCCTGGAACCACCACGCAGCCAAGAGAATCATGGGTAGGGCGATGTGGACAGTGAGCCAAGGCATCTTTTCACCGGCCACGGTGTAAGCCACCACGGAAGAAAGGCTCCAGAAAAGCAAAAAAGCGAAGGTCAAAACGCGGACCGAGGCAGCAGGCGGCGTAGCGGCCTGGACAGGCGCGGGCGCGGTCGCGTCCTCCTTTTCCCCCAGAAGGCGAACCCGGATCTGCCGCCACCAACGAACCACCCGTCGAGCGGTCATGTGAAGGCTTACGCCCAACAGAGCCAGAGCGGGCAGATACTCGTAAATGGGAATCTGTACCACCAAGTAGTAGTACCAGGGCTGGTTGCCCCGCTTCACCCCTTGCTGTTCCAGCCAGTAGCCCAGGGAACCCAGCAGACCGGAAACGAAACCGGGGCCGTAAGTAAACACAGTGGTGTACAACACGGTGAACACGGTCCAGAAAAGCAAAGCCTGCCGCCACCAACGGCGCCAATCCCACAGCCATCCCAGAAGGATGGCCAGCCCCGCGCAGGCCAGAGTCACCCCTGCTACCTGATAGACCAACGGCGGCTGCAAGATTTCAGGACGGTATTCCCCAATACGGATGCCCATGAGGAACAGAGGGAAGGGAGCCAGCATGGGCAGCACCAAGGAAAAGAGCAGGAAGATGAGTTCCACGCTGCGCACCCGGCGCAAACGTTGCCAGGAATAGCCGTAAATCAACACACTCAATGCCGCGAGCAAAGCCACGGCACCCACGCCGCCGAAGAAAAAGGCCAAAACGCGGGCGGGTTGGGCAAAGGCCGTTTGGTCCACCAGGGGTGTGGCCACCTCTGTGGCGCCGGGAGCGGGGAGGGGCGCCGGCTGCCATACGGTGCGGGTCAGCGCCCAGGCAGACAGGGCCAACGCCAGGCCGAGGAGGCCCAGCAAGGCGAAGCGGATGAAGGAGGCCCGCCAGGCCGGTCGCGCCCAGGGGGTCCGGGTGACCTCGTCCAGCGCCACCAACGCCAGGAAGACCAGGGCCTGCGCGGTGTAGATAAACGCGGTTTCCTTGGCCGTGAAATGCAGCACCAGGGAGCCGGTAAGCCAGTACAAGGCCCGGTGGTCGCCCGTGGTCAGGTATTCCAGCATGGCCCACCACATGACCACGGCCAAAAGCATGACAAAGGCCTCGTTGCGGGCATAGCGACTGTAGTACAGCATATAGGGGGAAATGAGCATGAGGAAAGCCGCGGCCAGCACCCCGTGTTTACCCAAGTACCGCCGCCAACGCCACAGAAAGGCCACAGCCAGAATGCCGGACAGGGCATGGGGCAGCCGGGCGGTGAAATCGTTGTCGCCAAAGAGGAAATAGAACAGGGCCATCAAGTGGAACTGAAGGGGGCCGTGCATCATGGGCGTATGCTGGTAGCCCTGCCCTCGATACAACAACCAGGAGAAGTAGGTGTGCAGGCTCTCGTCGTGGCTTTGGACCCGTACACCCAAATGCACCAGACGCGTCACCACCACCGACAGCAGAATCAACCCAAAGACCAGATGCCCCCACGTGATGGAAAAACCGTCCCAGATGCGGCGATCGACCCAGGAGGAAGAGGAACGCGGTTGCGTCATAGGCATGGCCTCCTGTGGTACTGGAAAAGATACCCCTTGCCCAAGCGTAAACCCAGGGCGCCCTTGCGTTCGTCAAATGTTTTGAGCCGCTCGGTTTTCCTCAACCGGCCGATACGGCTAACGGAATCGGGAAATACCAAGCGGCTCAATTGTACCCGAAACCGGGATGGGCATGGGGAAGGGAGGTTCCCACCAACCAACAAGGCCCCAGGGGTTTCCCTGGGGCCTGAGCCTTGTGGGGCGTGCCGCCCCCTATGAGGTGGCGAGGGTGGGACTCGAACCCACAACCTAGGGATTATGATTCCCCCGCTCTGCCAGTTGAGCTACCTCGCCAGGCGCCCTCTATCTTACAAAGGGGAGGGTTTTTTGTCAATCACATCAAATCTTTGCGGTCCAATCCCACTTCCCCCTCCAGGCGCAAACGCACATACGAAGCATACCGCTCCGGGTGGATGCGCCCTTCTTCCAGGGCCTTGAGCACCGCGCAGCCCGGCTCGTTCAAATGGGTGCAATTGTGGAATTGACAGTAGGGCACCAGTTCGCGAATTTCGGGGAAGTAACCATCCAATTCTTCGGGTTCGATGTCCCACAAGGCCAGGGCCTTGAGGCCCGGCGTATCGGCTACGTAACCACCCCCCTCCAGGGGAAACATCTGCCGCACCGTGGTAGTGTGGCGGCCCTCACCCGTGGCCCGGCTCACTTCCCGCACGGCCAGGCCCAGGCCCGGCTGGATGGCGTTCAGCAGGCTGGATTTGCCCGTTCCCGAAGGCCCCACCAGCACGGAGACCTTCCCCTGAAGCATCTTCTTGAAATCCTCCAGTCCGTACCCGGTGACCGCGGAGGTGTACAGCACCGGGTAGCCGATGTCTTCATATAGGCCGAAGATTTCCTTCGCCGCGTCCAAACCCACCAGGTCCACCTTGTTGGCCACAATCACCGCGGGGATTTCCTGCTTCTCCGCAATAACCAGGAAACGGTCCAGCATCCCCAGTTTAGGCTCCGGTTGAGCACAGGCAAAGACCAGCACCACCTGGTCCGGATTGGCCACAATGATTTGCTCGTATTCCCCCCGGGGTGTGGGCGCCTTGCGGGAAAGGGTGCGCACCCGCGGCTCCACCTCTTCGATGACACCGGTACCATCCGGCAGACGCCGGAACCAGACCCAATCCCCCACCGCGACCAAATCGCTGGTACGGGGGCGCTTTTTCAACTTTCCCCGCAAACGACAGACCACCGGGTCGGTTTTACCCTCCGGGACCACGGTGAAAAAGCCTCCCTGCTTACGGATGACCAGACCCCGCTCCCAATTGGCCGGGCGTTTTGGTTGACGCTGCTTTTTCTTCCCCATGGACGGCCAGCCTTTCCTCCTTGCGTACGCACTCCATACCGGAGCCGGACGCATCAAACCCGGGTAAGGCCTTTTCGCCCCTGGTCAGCCACCGCCTTCACCGCCTTCCGGGCCGCCGGCTTCGGGCGTGGGGACCGGCGTCGGCGTGGGTATGGGCGTGGGCGTGGGCGTTTCCCCAATGGCCACTTCCCAGGGGTAGAGAATCTGCGGTCGATTGAAGAAGTACACCTCCAGAATGCGGCGGGCCACAGGCGCAGCCACGTTGCCACCGGAACCGCCGTGTTCCAGCAGCACGGCCAAGGCAATGTCGGGCTTGTCGGGGTTTTGCGCGTCGGTAAAGGCCACGAACCAGGCGTGGGGCTTCCCCTGTGGGTTCTCCGCGGTGCCCGTCTTCCCGTACACGGGGATGGGGAAATTGAGGAAGACGTGGTACGCGGTACCCCGCCTGTCCTGCACCACCCGGTACAGACCATCCCACAGGGCCGCGAGCACCTCGGGCCGCACAGGCAACCTGCCCTGCTCTTCCGGTTCAAAGGCCACCACCGCGGAACCGTCGGGGGCCTCCACTCCCTCCACCAAAGCGGGCCGCAACAAGCGTCCCCCATTGCCTAAAGCGGCCATCAGGCGGGCCATTTGCAACGGCGTAACCAGAATGTCCCCCTGACCGATGGCCTGGTTCACCGCGTCCAACGGCTCCTCCACCCGGGGGGGAATCAACCCCTCTTCCTCTTCGATTTCAATGCCCGTGGGCTGGCCCAAACCAAAGGCCCGGGCCAGTTCGTGCACCTTACCGAACAAACCTCGATTGTACAGGGCCAGGCCCATATGCCAGAACATGGGATTGCACGAACGCATCAACCCTTCCACGGGGTTCAACGGCCCGCTGGGGGGCAGTTCGTACTCCTTGGTCCAATCGTACAACACCAGGCCCTGCAATTCGGTGAATTCGTACTGGCAATCGTAGATGGAATCCAGGGAGAAAAGGCCGGTCTCCAGCGCCGCGGCCAGGGTGATGATTTTGAAGGTCGAGCCGGGCGGATACAACCCCATGGTGGCCCGGTTGATGAAAGGCTTGTTGGGGTCCTGCAAGATGGCCGTACGTTGAATTTGGCTGTTGAAATTGTCAGGTTCGAAGGCATGGGGATTGAAGGAAGGGGAAGAGCACATGGCCAGCACCCGGCCCGTGTCCCGTTCCAACACCACCGCGGCCCCGGCAAAGTCCTTGATGGCAAAACACACCCAATCCTGGAAATTGGCGTCCAGAGTGCTGGTGATGTGGGAGGAAAGGCCCGGGTCCCGTTGAGCAATCACCCCGTAGGCCTTGGTGGGGTCCTCCGCGTCCACCACCACCAGCGCGCCGCCGCTTTCCCCCCGCAAATAATCTTCGCCCCAACGCTCCAGGCCCATGCGCCCAACGCGGGCTGCGGGGGAATACCCTTTGGAGCGCAGATCCTCCACTTCCTCCGGTTGAATGGGACTGACATAGCCCACAACGTGCGCGGTGTCTTTCCCGAAGAAATACATGCGCCCGAAATAGGGTCGCAACACCATACCGGGAAAAGACTGCAAATCGGCCAGATAAGGCCCGATCCTCTCCGACGACACCTCGGCGATGGGCACGTACCAGGGCGGATTTTCCACCAGGTACAATGCCCGGATGTCTTCCACATCCCGCCCGGTGACCTGGGCCAGCAGGCGAGCCATGCGAAATTCCAGGTCGGGGTTGATTTGGGAGGGGATGACGCCGATGGCGTACGCCTGAGTCTGCGCGGCCAGCACCAGGCCCTCCCGGTCGTAGATGTCCCCCCGCAAAGGCATGATCAAATCCAGGCGAAGGCGAAAGCCCCCGCGCAGTTCGGGCAGAAAAAGACCCTCGTCCCACAGGATACGCCATCCCCCCTCTTCCATGCGGAAATGCATGGTGTTCTCCCGCACGATTTCCCCCACCACCTGGCTCTGCAAACGCAGCCGATACTGCAACTGAGCCTTTTCCGTGCCCATGACCACGCTCAAAGGCTCGTATTCCACCCGAGAGAGGGCCGCCTCGAACCACACGTGATGGACAAACTCCCGAAAGGTTTCGAAGTCCACCGCATCCTGGCTGGCCTGACTGAGCAGGCGGTACATGGCCCGGTAGTTGCCCTGGTCCCACGCCTGGAAAAAAGCCCGCGCGGTGGGTTCAGGCGAGGGAGCCTTGGTGACGAACACCTGGGGCGTGGGCGGCGGCCCGGGAAGGGTCAAAGTCGCCGGGGCCGTGGGCGTGGTGGGAACCGCGGTTCGCGTGCACCCCCACAGCACCAGCCACAACCCCAAGGCCGCCAATACGCGCCACCAACCGACACCGTTCCGTACGCCCCCCGGGGCCTTCCGAGGCCCTTGGCCGAATCGGCTCCTTCGAAGAAAGTTTTGTACCAGCCTCATCCTGACTCCTTCTCGAAGAACCTGGGAACACGCTTCCACGAGGAAAAGCAATCTGTGCCAATTTTAGCGGAAGCCGGTTCCCATGGGAGGCGATCTTCAGCGCGGGATGCGCATTCTTCGTTCAATATACCGCACCACGGCCGTCAGGCTGAGGGTCATGGAAAGGTAAAGGAAACTGAGCACGTTGAAGGCCTCTTTGGGGCGGAAGGTGGCAGCCTTACGCAAGCGGCTGAGTTGGGTCACCTCGGGCACGGCGATGACGGTGGCCAGAGAAGAATCCTTGAGCAAAGCCACCAGGTCGTTGCCCAGGGGCGGCAGCACCCGCCGAATGGCCTGGGGGAGGACGACCAGGCGCAGCGTTTGGAAGTGGGTCATGCCCAGCGATTGGGCGGCCTCCCACTGGCCTTTACCAATGGATTGAATACCCGCGCGAAAGACTTCGGCCTCATACGCCGCATAACCCATGCCCAAAGCCAGGATGGCCCGCATCTCCAGGGAAATGTCGCGCGACCGCAGCCCTTGCAGGGACTCAAATATAGCAGCCAAAGGGGTTCCCGCAGCCCAACTCAACCCCCAACTCCCCAGAAGGTTGAGGATACTCACCCCAAAGGGAACCAGCACGAAGGCCATGTACAGCACCTGTACAATCATGGGAATACCCCGGAGTACCTCTACGTACATGGTGGCCAGGTTGTAAAGGATGGGGTTCGAGGCGGTGCGGCCCAGGCCCACAATCAAGCCCCAGGAGATGGCAATCAGATAGCCGAAAAGGGTAAGTCGCAAGGTAACGGGCACGCCCCGGGCGATGTACTGAAAGGTATCCCGATAGTCCGGGTTGGCCAGAATCAAGTACAACAAAAACAGGCCTACCGCCCCCAGAAAGAAGACCCACCAGGGCCATTCGGCCGGCGGTTTCCCCAAAAAGCGGGCGCGTTTACCAGCGGGGGGACCAGCCTTGACGGTCATCACCAACCTCCTGCGAGGAAATCCGTCCGCCGTTCAGGTCGGCAGCCTCGGGCTTTTGGAAACGAAAACCCTCCCGCGAGGGAAGCGTCGCGGGAGGGTGGGCTTCACCGGGCCATTTTCACGCCATCCATCACGCCACCCGCAAAATTGGGGGTCACGGCATCATCAGGCCCCACTTCTCGTTGATTTTCTGCAGGGTGCCGTCTTCGATCATGGATTGGATGGCCGCGTCAAAGGCTGCCTTGAGTTCACTCCCGGGCGGGAAGACGAAGCCCAGTTGTTCGGGCTTGTCGGTGGGCAAGACGCCCAAGATGCGCAGTTTCCCCGGGTTCTCTTTGATGAAGCCGTTGGCTGCCAGGTTGTCGATGACCACACCATCAATGTCGCCGGAAAGCAGGGCCAGAATGGCTGCGCCAAAGTCATCAAAGAGTTTGATGCGCTCCTCGGGGAAGTGCTTCTTGGCCGCGATTTCGTTGGTGGTGCCCAACTGGGTGCCCACGATTTTACCCTCGTCCTGGATGAAGGCCTCCACGCTTTCGGCCGTCTCGTCCTCGCGGACCAAAATCACCTGCTGCACCGAAGCATAGGGAATGGAGAAATCCACGATTTTCTCCCGTTCTTCGGTGATGGTCACGCCGTCGGCCAGCACGTCGTACTCACCCGCGGCCATGGCATCGAAGATGCCTTCCCAGGCCGCCTCTTTGAATTCGGGCTTGCAGTTCAAACGGCGGCAGATTTCCCGAACCGCGTCGTAGTCCCAGCCTTTGGGTTCTTTCGTGTCCGGGTCAATGAAGTTGAAGGGAGGATACATGTTCTCCACCGCCACGGTGATGACGCGACCGCCCAAATCGGGCAATTTGCCTTCTTCTGCAGGGGCCGCGGCTTCCTCCGTGGGCGCGGCCTTTTGCTGGCAGGCCGCCAGACCGGCCACCAGGGCCAACAACACCAACAGCACAGCAAGCGAGCGTTTCATTTTCATGGCCCTTCCTCCTTGGGAGAAATCTCGAAAATCTGTAAGGCTGTCATCATCTTAGTCAGAATTCCCGAATTTGGCAAGGGAAAAGCCCGTTCCGGCCTTGACACTCCTTTCAACTTGTGTATACTCACAACTGGTCTACAATCTAAACATGTCTGGAGGAGTATCATGGCCAATCTTCTTCGCCAAGCCCGCCAACGGGCACTGCAGTATTGGGTGGAAGACGGCATCCCCGACCTGTACACGGGTTTGCTCTTCCTCGTCTTCGCCGGATTGCGCCTCCTGGCCCAATGGGCCGAGGCCCAACGCCAGGCCACCTGGATGGCCGTGGGCTTCTTCGGCTCCCTGGTGGTCATCCTGGTCGGGTCTCTTGCGGGTCGCTATGTCATCGACGCCCTCAAACAACGCGTGACCTATCCTCGTACGGGGTATGTGGCGTATACGCCGCCTTCCAAAGCCGAGCGACGAAAGCAAATCGCGGTCACGGCCTTGTTGGCCCTGGTGCTGGTCGGCCTGGTGCTGTTGCGCCCTCAGGCGCCCCTGACCCTGCGCCTGGTGGTGCTTCACCTGGTGTTCGCCCTCCTGGTTTTTGCCATTGCTCTCCAATTGCACAGTCCTCGGTACTTCCTGTATGCTTTCGTCGTCCCCCTCCTGGCCGCCGGTTACCTCCTGGGCTGGCCACACTGGTCTCCGACGCTGCAACGCCTGATGACCTACGGGGAAATCACCTTCCTGGTCCTGGGGATGGTGATGACCCTGGGCGGGGTATGGACCCTGCACCGTTATCTCAAAGCCCATCCTGACCTGGAGGAGGCCGAGGCATGAAAGGACAACCTCCCGGCCCGGCACCGGTGGACCCTATCATTCACGCCCCGGCCCGGCTGACCATCATGGCCACCCTGGCCGCGGTGCGAGAAGCCGACTTTCGCTACCTGCTTCACGTCACCCAATTGACCAAGGGGAACCTTTCCGCCCATCTCCGCAAGTTGGAGGAAGCCGGCTACGTGGAAATCGAAAAAACCTTTCGGGGAAAGTACCCCCTGACCATCTGCCGTCTGACGGAAAAAGGCCGGAAAGCCTTCGAAACCTACCGGCGGCATATGCTGGCCTTTTTGGAACGAGCGCAAACCACCCCCTCGGAGGGACAGGCATGAACCCGCTTCCCATCGTGGTGCAAAAGGTTTCCAAAAGTTACGGAACGGTGCAGGCCCTGCGGGAGGTCTCCCTTTCCGTACCGGAGGGCCTCGTTTTTGCCCTGCTGGGGCCCAACGGCGCGGGCAAAACCACGTTGATACGCATTCTCATGGGCATCTTGCCCGCGGACCAGGGCCAGGTACGGGTCTTTGGGAAGCCCCCTGTAGAGGCCCGTTCCCGGGTGGGGTACCTGCCCGAGGAACGGGGCCTGTACCGACAGGCAAAGGTGCTGGACCTGCTGGGTTACCTGGGCGCGCTGAAGGGCCTCTCCCTCCGAGAATCCCGGCGGGAGGCCCTGGCCTGGCTGGAGCGCCTGGACCTGGCCCAGTGGGCCGGACGGCGCGTGGACGAACTTTCCCACGGCATGCAGCAAAAGGTGCAATTGATTGCGGCCCTTCTCCATCGACCCCGGCTCATCATCTTCGACGAGCCCTTCCAGGGGCTGGACCCGGTCAACGTGCAACTGGTGAAGGACCTGCTCCGGGAACTGCGCGCCCAGGGGCATACCCTGGTGTTGAGCTCCCACCAACTCCACCACGTGGAAGCCCTGGCCGACCACGTCGCACTCATTCACCAGGGGCGCATCGTAGAACAAGGCCCCCTGACCGAGGTCAAGGCCCGTTACCGCCGGGGCGATGTGCGGGTATCCCTCGCAGGCAAGGCCGCCCTGCCCGAAACCCTGCCCGGGGTGCGAGCCGTCCATCGCGAAAACGGAGGCTGGCGCCTCCTCCCCGAAGAAGGAAGCACGCCCTGGGAAATGCTGACCACTCTGGTGCACAGGGGGCTGCCCGTCGAACGGTTCGAAGTGGTGGAACCCACCCTGGAAGAGGTGTTCTTGCAAGCCGTGGAAGCCCGGCCTCCCCTTTCCCAGGCCTGAAAAACCGTCCAAAACCCGTTGGAGAAAGGAACCATGCATCTGCGCAAAGTTGGACACATCGCCCGGTACGAATACCTCAGCCATGTGCGTCGCTGGGGGTACCTGTTCGCCACCTTCGGCATCCCCCTGCTCCTCGGCCTGGGCCTGATGGGGTTGCGATGGGTCATGCAACGCCCCGAACTGCGGGAATACGTGGCCGTGGACATGGACAGGCCCATCGGTGTCCTCCTTCCCCAAGACTACCAGGGGCCGGTTCCCGAACCCTTCCTGCCAGTCGAAAACGAAGCCGAAGGCCGGGAGCGGGTGCGTCAGGGCGAACTCCTGGCCCTGGTGGTGGTACCGGAGGAAGGCCCGGAGGCAGCCACCCCCTGGAAGGTTTACACCACCGGCGGCTGGACCATGATTCACGATTCCATGCTGGTCGCTTCCCTGCAGCGCTTGAAGGCGTATTTGCTCTTTGGCCATCGCCTTTCTCCCCAAGAAATCGAGCAACTCCTCGAACCGCCCCGCATGGAAACCATCACCCTGAACGCCTCCTCGGGTCAGACCCGTCAGGAGGGCCAACTCATGGGCACCTATGTGCTGGCCATCGTCTTTTTCATGATTATCTTCGTCTCTTCGGGGTACCTGTTGCAAAGCGTGGCGCAAGAAAAGGAAAGCCGCATGGTGGAAGTGCTGCTTGCTTCGGTCACGGCAGCGGAGTTGCTGTGGGGAAAGATGGTGGGATTGAGCGCCCTGGGCCTGACGCAACTGGTGGTGTGGGGGCTGGCCTTCCAGCGTGTTCGCACCTGGGCCGCGAACACGCCCGTGAAAGACCTTCTGGACATCTCCCTGGAGCCCGCGTTCCTGGCCTTGGGCGCCGCGGTGCTGGTGCTGGGGTATTTGATGTACGGCTTGCTCATGGCCGGGTTCGGCGCGCTGGGCACTACCGTCCGGGAAAGCCAGCAGTTCTCCATCCTGGTCTCCATGTCCGCCATGCTGCCCATGTTCTTCAACTCTCTCTTCTTCCTGAACCCCAACGGGGCCATCCCCCGCGCCCTCAGTTACTTCCCCTGGAGCGCGCCCCTGGCCCTGCTCATGCGCATGGCCATCACACCGCTACCCTGGTGGGACATCCTGCTGAGTTTTGGGGCCATGGTCCTGGGCGTGGCCGTGAGTTTCTGGGTGGGCGTGCGCCTGTTTCGGGTGGGTC
>JALWJZ010000073.1 GCA_026996855.1 Anaerolineales bacterium | reverse complement strand
CGCGGATGCCCAGTTCCCGGGCCAGGTTGGCGTCCAGGTAGATTTCGTCGGAGCGGGCCTGGGGCTCCCGGCCTTCCACCAGCAGCAGGCGGTTGACCGGGGCGTCGGGCACCAGGTCCCGGACGAGCACGGTGGTCTTCTTCCCCGTGGGGGCGAGCAGGGTCATGTACATGCCGGGCATGGGCGGCGAGACCGCGGTCACTTCGGGGTGCTCCCGCACCCGGCGGAGCACTTCCTCCACCCGGGCTTTTTCGGGGGAAAAGTGCAGCCAGATGTGGGCCCCCTGGGTCGCGGTCATGAGCCGGTCGTAGAGGTGGAACCCGGCCGTATACGCGGCCAGCCCTAAGGTCAGGAGCAGGGCCGCGGCCGCGAGCACCAGGAAGAGCAAGGCCCGCTGGGCCTTCCGGTCTCGCAAATTCGCCCGAATTTGACGCCAGAGCGCGTGCATGGGGTACCTCCGAGTGGTCAGTGGTCGGTCGGTGGTCGGTGGTCGTCGGTCGTTGGTCGATGGCCGTTGGCCGGTGGTTGGTGGCCGGTGGCCGTTGGCCGTTCGCTCATTCGCATATCCGCTGATTCGCTGATTCGCCCATCCGCTGATTCGCTCATCCGCTCATCCCCGATTGACATCACATACGACATCACATACAATGTTGACGGATGAGGAGCGCGTATGGAAGTTCCGGACATCGTTCTGGATACCAACGTTCTGGTCTCGGCCTTGCGTTCTCGGCGAGGTGCTTCCTTTCGGCTGCTGTCTTTGGTTGGCACTGGGCGCTTTACCCTGCATGTATCCGTGCCGCTGGTTCTGGAATACGAGTCGGCTTTGAAACACCTGGTAGACAAGGTTCCCCTCACCCCCGAGGACATGGATGCGGTGCTGGATTACCTGGTTTCCGTGGCCCGACGTCATCACATTTATTTCCTGTGGCGTCCTTTTCTGCCGGACCCCAAAGATGATATGGTGCTGGAAGTCGCGGTCACCGGTCGTTGTTCGCATATCGTGACCCACAATGTGCGCCATTTTCGGCGTGTAGAGTCGGTCTTTGGCATTCATGTGGTCACACCTCAAGCATTTCTACGCCTATTGGGAGTGTTGCCGTGAAGACCATAAGCCTGCGTCTACCGGATTATTTGCATCGCACGCTGCGGGACGTGGCGCGGCAAGAGGGAATTTCCATCAACCAATTCGTGATGCTGGCGGTGGCGGAGAAACTGGCCGCGCTGGCGGCCGAAGAGATCCTGGAGGCCCGAGCCCGGCGAGGGAGCCGCGAACGCTTTGAAGCCGCGCTGGCCAAGGTCCCCGACGTGCCCCCCGCCCCCGAAGACCGCCTGGACGCGGCACCTGAGGGATAGGTGGCCGTCCGCCGTTGGCCGTTCGCCCGTTCGCTGATTCGCATATCCGCAAATTCGCATATTCGCCCATCCGCTGATTCGCTCATTCATGCTATGGCCAGCAACTCCGCCAGGATGCGGCTCGCGTCGCCCGGTTCGGGCAGGGCCATTTCGGAGACGAAGCGGCCGTCCCGCATGAAGACCACCCGCCGCGCGAAACTGGCCACCTTGGGGTCGTGGGTCACCAGCACGATGGTCTGGCCCTCCTGGTGGAACTGGCGGAGCAGATTCAGAACCTCCATGCCGCTGCGGGTATCGAGATTGCCCGTGGGCTCATCGGCCAAAAGCACGGTGGGGTGATTGATGAGGGCACGCGCAATGGCCACACGCTGCTGCTCACCGCCGGAGAGATGGGCAGGGAAGGCATCTCGCTTTTCGGCCAGACCCAGGCGTTGAAGGAGACGGTCACGCTCCCGGGCTACCTCATCGGCCGCGCGTCCCGCCAGAAGCGCCGGCATATCCACATTATCCGCAACCGTCAGGTTGGGAATCAGGTTAAAGGACTGAAACACGAAGCCGATGATACGACGACGCAAGCGGGCTCGCTGGGATTCGCTCAATTGGTGTACCGGTTGCCCTTGCACAAAGACTTCCCCCTCCGTGGGCAGGTCCAAACCGGCGAGTAAATGCAACAGGGTGGATTTTCCACAACCAGAAGGCCCCATAACAGCCACAAACTCACCGGACTCGACCTCCAAATCAATCCCCCGAAGCGCATGCACTTCTACACCATCCGAACGATACACCTTGTGCAGGTTCCGGACTTCCAGTACGGGCATAATGGACCTCCTTTACCCATCACCCGCGGATTCACCGAGGATGGAGAGTTCTTGACAGTGCACATGGATGGCTCCGGTGCCTGTTTTCAACACCAAAACGAAACCGAAACACACAAGGTCAGCAAGAAACCATATCCACCCACCATCCCCAGAATGACGAAGAATGCCCATTTGAGGGTACGGGCCATCTTCCACCTCCCCAAGGATCAACTATGGGTTCCCGGGTACATGCCCATTCCCCGAAGGAGGACGCTCGGGAGCACAAAACGCCTCTTCACATCGATCCAGCCATTTCAAATCCGCTTCCAGGTGATAGAGGAGCCCCTCGGCCAGCAGACGGAGTTCCTCGTCTTTCTCCGAATGGGATAGCAGGGAAGTCAAATCGGCCATGGTTTGCAAAAAGGCCTGACGCTGTTTCCATATCAGGGCACATACGTCTACCATGCCACTACGACGCGCCAGGAGCAGTTTGAGAAAAAAATCCACCTTCAAACGAGCCGGGGGGAACAAAGGGGTTTCCAACCACTGAGTCAGCACCCGACGGCCGTGCTCGGTCAGGGAATACACCTTACGGTCGGGGAGGAGTTCTTGAGGGACCGACTGGGAAACCACCAGCCCATCCCGTTCCAGGCGGGCCAGGGTGCTGTAAATCTGGCCGATGTTGACGGGCCATGTGCCGCCCAGCATCCCTTCAAAGGCTTTTTTGAGGTCGTATCCGTGTCGCGGCTGTTCGGCCAACAGGCCCAAAAGAGCATAACGCAGCATATGCATACTCCGTATGTAGTACATACTTAGTATGCATCAAAACGCCCAGATGTCAAGGTTGTGTATCATTTTTTGTGTAAGCGATGAGAACTTAAATTTTCAACCTCCCGGGACAGGGAACGTATCCCCATCACCAGGAGGTGACCCCATGAAACAGCAAACCCTCTCGCCCGATATTTTAC
>JALWJZ010000072.1 GCA_026996855.1 Anaerolineales bacterium | reverse complement strand
GGGTCCAGATGGGCGTGCCGGGGCCCCGGGTAGGCGGCAGGCTCAGGGTGGCCCGGGGGAGGCCGCCCTTCGCGGCGGGCCAGGGCGTGACCGCGACGCCTGCGGCGGTAGGGGGGCGCCAGTCCGCGCCTTCTTCCTGGGCGGGCCGCAGGCACCCGGCCCACAGGAGCAGAAGCACCAGCGGCCCGAGCCAGACCCACCTGCGGGGTCCTGAAACGCCGGGGGTAGATTGCGGCATGATGGCGAAAATCTTCTCCCTGGAAGTGCCCTGGAAAACCCCTGGAAGGGGCCGGGCGCGCCCTTCCAGGGGTTTCCGGTTACGCGGCCGCGGCCTCTTCGGCCACGGGGTAGTTGATGTCGGCCAGCACGTTCTTGATGACCTCCTCGGTGGCCGGCGGCTCGAACGTAATCGTGACCCGCTTGGTGGCCACGTCGCCTTCCACGTGCAACACGCCCTCCACCTCCTGCAGTTCCATCTTGATGGTGTGGATGCAGTGGTGGCAGGAGATGTTGGGAATGGTGTAGGTCACGGTCACGGCCATGCGCATCCTCCTTTGTGGGAGTTTGGAATTGATGATACCGTAACCCGGCTCAATTTTGGGCAGGATTTGGGGGGTGGATAGGAACAAAGGGGCAAGCGGAGAAACCGCTTGCCCCTTTGTTCCCCAGGGTCCCGGACCCTTCATAGGATGGCCCTTTATGAGAAATATATGAGAAACATCCAGGAAATCTTGACCTGTATGTTGTAATCGGTTATTATACAGCCATCTTTGGCACAGTTTCTGGCGGGGTAATATGATGAGGTGGATAATAGAGCTTACTATCAATATATTATCGAGCATTTTTGCACACATTATTTTGTCGGTTTTCCAAAGCACCAAAAGATCTTTAACCTCAGCGAAAAAATTTATTGAGAATTCTGCAAGGAAGTTTTTTATTCTTCTGGCGATGGCCTCTATTATTTTATATATTATATGGATATGGCGCCCCCCACCTTCTCCACCGCGCACACCCACTTCCTTACCCTCTACATCCACACCGTTTGCAACCACCCCCCAAAAAGCCATACAAACGCCTTTCCTTATTCCTTCACCTACACCCACATCTTGTCCGATGGGTATTTGTGATGATTGTCTACAAAGCATTATCTGGAGTGTCAACGGGGAAATCATTGAACGAGAATGCACCGTACCCAGAGAGAGCCATTGTGGGTTCTTTCCCATTGGGAAAGGGGAAATTTGGATTGATATGGACAATCAAGGGAATTCCGAGATTAATTGCATTTTTCACGCGGATCTTCAACCTTGGATGCCTGTAGCGAGGATTGTCCTTTCCGTCAAGGACATTAAGTTGGAGTGCAATGATGGTGGCACTTGTGTAGAAATGGAACTCGGTTTTTCCAGCAAGAGAACACAAGCGAAAAATCAGCCGCTGGTTCAATTGGAGTATAACCCTGCATTTGCTCGAGTGCTCCTTGCAGGAAGAAGTCATTCCTATCCACTTTCCCACGCGCTGCCAATCCGTGTGGAATTTTTGGATAACCCGAGTGTCGTTGAGATTCAAATTCCAGATGGTGTTTCAGAGTGGATGCCGTTGGGCGTAGCCAATAGGGATAAACTGTTTCTGTTTCTGGATTATGAGATTTTTCCCAAGTCTCATTTTGAAGCAAAAATAACCTTTGGAATCGAGGGAGGAAAGAAATGAAAAAGTGGGCATTATCTGGGTTCTTTTTGTTGCACCTCTTTATGTTGATGTACGTTGCCGGATGCAATACCGGGGGAGTGTCTGTTACATTCTCTATTCCAACACCAACTTTTACTTATACCGTAACCCCCTCTCCCACCCGATGCCCTACGATTGTGTTGCCCGACCTTCCTGAGAAGGCTCCGGAGCCATGGACCACGTTATGGATTATCGCTTTCAATCCTGAGACGGTGCGCACGCTGGATTTGGGCAGTAAACAACAACTGCCTTTTCAGGAAGGCTTGGTGAAAATCCTCCAGGAATGGACTCGCGAAGGTGACCGTATTGTGGTCCTTCAAATCGGATGTCGATACTTTTCAAACCAATGCTGGCGCTGCAACGATTTGTTGCCCACACCTCGACCCCGGAAGATCCTGGTGCCTCCGTCTCCGACCTTGTTACCCACTTTTACCCCCAGTCCGACGGTTGACTCCCGAGGAAAATCCCTGTTCGTATTGACCGCAGAGGCTCGTCATGCCGCTCAGACGGCTACGGCCGCTGCACCCACGGAGGTCTGGATCGATTTGGTGAATGAATGCGCTCAAGAGCAATGGAAGAGCCATTATTTGGCCACCCATGAAGCCTACCAGAAAACTCAGGAAGCGATCTCTGCTTTGATTGCATCCCAGGTTCAACAACAGGCTGAGCATTGTACAAAGATGAAAACCGAAGTACCTACTCCCTATACACCTTTGGGAACGGTGCTGGATGCCCTTTATCAAATTTCATTTGTGTTGCATTCGGAACGCGGGAATTTTGATCAATATGTAGTATTGTTATTCGATGAGTTGCGAGATTGGCGGGTTGATAATATAACAGGGGAAATCGAAGATTTGACTTTTGATATCGACTTGCAAGATGCGGAGATTTTTCTGTTCCCACCCAATTGCCAGGAGGAATATTACCCGCCAGAATGCCAGCCGCAAATTCAAACCTGGAAACGCATTCTGAGTGAAAGATTTCATGCCAAGTCCGTCTACGCAATTCCAAATTCCCGAATCTTGGACCGAATACAAATCTATTTCACCAGCGGTGAATAAGGGAGGTGGAACATGTGGGCTCAAATTTTAGAACAGTTGTTGCACATTCTCAGTCAGTGGATTTATTGGATGGTGCAATTGGCGCAGGAAGATTGGTTCCCCTATTTCTCCTTCGCCTGGCTTTTGGTGGGCGTCATTTATGAGGTTGTGCAAAATATGCCTTCCTTACGCGCATTGCATCGATTGTTCTCTTATCCTGTGATTGATGCACATTGTGCCTCCCCGGAGTCCGAGACAAATCCCGCCACCTATGCGGACTCGGGTTCTTTTGTCGTTCTGTTGTATCCCCGAGAGTTCCTCGAACAGGTAGCATGCCGATTAATAGGCTTCTTCTCCTTTGATACCTATCGCAAAATCTACGGCTTTCTCCGAGCCATTCCCGAGCGCATTTATCCCTTTTCTGAAGCGAATGTACAGAGCACCTTCCTGTCGATTCTCTTTGCCATCTTCCTGGCTCTGTTCGCGTATGGCGATACCATTGCCATTGCCAATGGGCTTTCGGCGCTGGGATTAATTCGCGGAGAACTCCCCGAAGCGTTACTTTATTATGAGCGTGCAGTAGCCGCTGCCTCCTTCTTTGCCATCATCGTAGGCTTTTTTGTGTTGATAGAAACCTTTGCTTATGTGCCACCATCAGATGAGACTGCTTCGAGTCCCAAACCCGTTATTGATGTGCGTACTCCCGAAATGGCCCGCTTGATGCGGGGACTCTCCTTCATTGTGGTCATCATCGGTATTTGGGTAGCCGCTCTGTTGGGTGTGGGGCGCATTCAGGCGTTAGGTATTTGGGAAAACAACCCGGTGGTAAATTTTTTAGTACAATTCGGAATCAATGTCCTGACGCTGGTCAACGGAATTCTGGCTGCTGCACTGGTTTTTACCGATGGTATTCGAGGTCTGCGCATCATTTTGTCGTTGGCGTTGTGGCTTGTGATTGGGGCATTGGCTTTGGTCGCGCTGTTCATGTACTTAGGAATTCGGGTTGCTGCCTTTGGGTTCGATGTGGCCTGGCGTTTGGTGCTCATGGTCTTGATTGTTCTCTTCTTCATCTTCTTCAGACCGCCAATGGCCCTATGGCATTTGATTTACTCACCCTTTAAAGCCGCTTTGAGTCTCTTCGGCCCTGGATCCAACAAAGCCAAAAGCGAGCCCACTATAAAAGCAAATACCGAGGAAAAAACGCGATCTGAAGAGTAAACCCTGTTTACCCATTGCTTCTCACAAGTTAGCAATGTCCAGGGATGAGGGCCGTCGGGTGTGCTGGTTGGGGTGGCCATCGCGCAGAGAATTTTTATCTATGAGCAGCCTTCCTGAGCAAGAGGGGTGGGTTTGCACCTTAATTAGGGTGCCCTTACCTGACGGCCCTTTGTTTTGGTTTAAATCGCCTCTCGTCTGCCCGACCGGGAGGGTAGATGCATGCACAACCCCTTCTTCTACGGCGGCGCGATTGAGGACCCCCGCTACTTCGTGGGCCGCCGCGCGGAACTGGCCCGCATCTTCGCCCTGGGCGCTTCCCTGCCCCGCCAGGCCCAGCATGTGAACGTGACCGGGCCGCGGCGCATAGGGAAGTCTTCCCTGCTGAAAATGGTGCAGGCCCTGGCCCCCGCGCGGCTGCCTGTTACCGTGACGGTGGTCTACCTGGACGGCCAGCGCTACGCCACCCCCGACGCCTTCCTCCTGGCCCTGGGCCGCGCGCTGGGTCTGAACGGCAACCCGGATGCCTAGGCCATCGGCTTCCGGCTGGAAGCGCGGCGCCGGGACGGCCAGGGGCTGGTGCTGCTTTTGGACGAACTGGAGGCCCTTCTAAAGCATCGCTTCCCCAAAACTTTTTTTGACCAACTCTACTCCTGGGCCGATAAAAGCCTGGTGGCCTTGGTGGTGGCCACCCACAAACCCGTGGCCGAGTTGGTGCGGGTGCACGGCCTGACCTCGCCCTTCTTCAACCTGTTCGGCGACCTGCTGGAACTGGGACCCCTGACCGAGGCCGAGGCCGAGGAACTGCTGGCCAGAGCCGCCCAGGCCGGCCGGCCCTTCAGCGAGGCGGAAAAGGCCCGCATCAAAGCCTGGGCCCGGCAGGACCACGGCTACCACCCGGCCAAACTGCAACTCATGGCCCGGGAGGTCTTCTGGGCCAAGGCCCGGGGCGCGGTGGACTGGCGCGCGGTGGAAACCAGGGTAGAAACGACCTGGTCCCTGACCCGCCCCCAACTGCCCTGGTGGAAGCGGTGGGGACGGCGGGCCGACACGATGGCCGTAACCCTGGGCCGCTGGTTTTTGGAAAGCGTACTGCGACGCGGCCCCGACGAATATTCACCCGCCACCGCCCGGCTTTGGGGATGGCTGCTGTTTTTGGCCCCGGCGCTGGCCGTTTTCGCCACGCTGTTGGGTTACGGCCCCCAACTGTGGCAGTTGGTGCGCGGCCTGTTCGCCCGTTGAGGAGCAGGTCCCATGCCTTCGACCTCCCCTATCTCCTTCTTCCCCGATATTTCCCGCCCTCTGCTTTTCCCCCGCGACCTGCTGCGCCTCCTGTACTGGGCCTACTTCCGGCCCTTCACCCTGGAGCGTTATATCCGGCAATTCGATCCTGAGTTGGAGTTAGATGGTTCCCTCGTTACCTTATGGCGCAAAGGTCGGGCGCACCCGCCTCTGCGCCACCTGGTGTACCTGACCCTCTTCCACGCCCTGGTCACCCCCTGGCTGGCCTTTCCCCTGGCCTATGCCCTGCAGGCTCTGGGAGTGGCCATGGATTGGAAAAACATCTTATGGGGTATATCACGAGGTGCATTGTTGGGTGTGATGTTAGGTATGATGAAGGGCGTTTTGGTAAGTGTGCTATGGAACACACTGGTGAGTATAGTATGGGGCGTGTCGCGAGGCGCAATGGCAGGAAGCATAATGACGGGAGCGTTAAAAGGTGTAGAGGGAGTTATAGTTGGAGGCTTGGTAGCAGGTATAGCAGGGGGTGTGGTGGCAGGCGCAGTGAGAAATGTGTGGTGGGGTTTGAAGTCGGGAGTAGTAATAGGTGGGATCGTAGGCCTAACGGGAAGTGCAGTCGGAGTGATTGTGGGAGAAGTAGAGTTGGGTGTAAAAGTGGCTCTCTTAGGGGGTATGGTCATCATTTTGGGAAGTACAGTCGGGGTGTTTCGTGTATATGAATATCCCCTTTGGCTTCCTTTGGCCTGGCTGCTGGGCCGGATGGACGCCTCGGGGCGCTGGCTGCGCCTTTCCCCGCCCTTTTGGCACGAGGTCGTCGTACTCCCCCTGCCCGGCGTCGAGCGCCAGGTGCTGACCTTGGCCCGTCGCGACCGGCAGGCTGGCCGCGCGGCCGTGGAATACCTGGCCGCGTACCGCTACGGCTGGGCCCGGAAGGTCGCGGCCCGGGTGGCTCTGCGCTTCCTGCTGGAGAACATGGCCCGGGCCCGCACTCTGCAGGACCTGGCCGCCCTGTACCGGGACCTGGCCCCCTGGTGGCGGCTCCCCCAGGTGCGGGAACGGTGGGGCGACCTGGTGACCTTCGTGGAAACCGTCACCGGCAAGGTGCAGGCCGCCCTGGAAAGCGACACCGCCTACAACAAGGTCCTGCGCCTGCAGGAGGCCCTGCAGACCGTGGAGGTCTGGCAGCAGGCCCTGCCCCTGGCCGCCAGCCCCCTGGCCGGCGACCTGCGCCCCGTGCTGGAAACCTGGCAGGCCCTGCTGCAGCAGGCCGTGGAACAGGCCAAACAGGAGGAGTTCATTCCCAACCCTTACATCGCCGGCGCGCCCCTGGCCACGGCCAGCGCCACCTTCAAGGGCCGGGAAGAGGTGATGCGCCGTTTGGAGGTCGAGTTCGCGGCCTTCCGCACCCAGCGGCCGGCCCTGCTCCTCTTCGGCGGTCGGCGCATGGGCAAGACCTCCCTCATCCTGCAACTGCCGGCCCGCCTGGGTCCTGAGGTGGTGCCCGTGGTGCTGGATGCCCAGGGCTTGGGCACGGTGGAATCCCCCCAGGCCTTTTGGGGCCAACTCATCCACACGGCCCGCCGGCAGGCGGAACGGCACCGGGGCCTGCGCCTGCCCGAACCCGACCCGGACCGACTGGCCCAGGACCCCTTCGCCGCGGTGCAGGCCTGGATGGACGCGGTGGAGGCCCAGGCCCCCGACGCGGTCTTCCTGCTGGCCTTAGACGAATACGAGGCCCTGCAGCAAGCCATGGACGCGGGCCGTCTGGACGTGCGGGTGCTGGACCTGCTGCGGCACATCCTCCAGCACCGCCGGCAGTGGCTGGTGCTCTTCAGCGGCCTGTACACCTTCGAGGACCTGCCCGTGATCTGGAGCGACCGGTTCATCAACGTGCGTTACTTCCTCTTAGGCCCCCTGGAGGAAAAGGCAGCCCGGGACCTCATCCTGCGACCCGTGCCCGAATTCGAAGGCAAGGTGCACTACCCCGAAGCGGCTGTGGCAAAACTGCTTGCGGAGACGGGCCGGCAACCCAACTGGCTCCAGGCCGCGCTCAAGGCCCTCGTCCGCCGCCTCAACGAAGAGCGCCGCCGCCAGGTCACCCTGGACGATGTGGACTGGGCCTTAGCGCAGGTGTACCGGGAAATTCCCGGCGACTTCCGCTTTTTCTGGGAGTATGCCCAGCCCTTCCCCCGCCAGGCCCAGGACCCCCAGGTGCTGGCGGGCTACCAGGCCATCGTGCGCCTGCTGGCCCTGGAGCCGGGCATTACCCGGGAGGAATTGGAAGCCCGGGTCCCGCCCGAGGCCCGGCGTTTGGTGCGCCCCACCTTAGACTTCTTCCTGCGCCGGGAGATGCTGGTGCAGGCCGACGGCGGCTACCGCTGGGCCTTCCCCCTGCTGGCGCGCTGGCTGCGGGAGCGGTGAAAGGGAATGGGCGAATGGGCGAATGAGCGAATGGGCGGATTTGCGGATCAGCGAATCAGCGGATTTGCGAATCAGCGAACGGCCAACGGCGAACGACCACCAACCCACTGCCCACTGACCCACTGTCAACTGACCACTGACTACTGTCCACTGCCCACTGTCCACTGCCCACTGCCGCCCAACGACCGTATAATACCCATGCGCGTACGCGCGGCCGTTGGAGTTCGCAAATCCCCATTCCCCGGCAAGGAGGCCCGAAATGAAGGCGTACCAATGGATTCGCACCGAGGTGCACGGTCCCGTGGGGCTGGTGCGGCTGAACAACCCCAAGGCCCTGAACGCGCTCACCCCGGACCTGATGCGGGAACTGGTGGACGCGCTGGAGACCTGGGACCGGGACCCGGACATCGGCGCCATGGTGATCACCGGCAACGAAAAGGTCTTCGCCGCGGGCGCGGACATCCGCAGCATGGTCCAGGCCACGCCCGTGGACATGCTGTTGAGCGCGTACATTGACCTCTTCGACCGTATTGGAAAATT
Organism: Anaerolineales bacterium; assembly: GCA_026996855.1. Classification (GTDB taxonomy): domain Bacteria; phylum Chloroflexota; class Anaerolineae; order Anaerolineales; family DRMV01; genus S139-71. The sequence goes on along the minus strand of JALWJZ010000072.1, from coordinate 4,632 downwards.
GAGCAAGCCGGTGATTGCCGCGGTGTCCGGCTGGGCTTTGGGCGGCGGCTTCGAACTGGCCATGGCCTGCGACATGATTGTGGCCTCGGAAAAGGCGGTGTTCGGTCAACCGGAAATCAACCTGGGCATCATCCCCGGCGCGGGGGGTACCCAGCGGCTGACCCGCACCGTGGGCAAGTACCTGGCCATGGAAATGGTGCTCAACGACCGCCGGCTGACCGCGGAAGAGGCGGCCCGTTTCGGCCTGGTGAACCGGGTGGTGCCGGTGGAGCGCTACCTGGAGGAGGCCCTGGAACTGGCCCGGCAGATTGCCCAACGCGCGCCCATCGCGGTGCGGCTGGGCAAGGAAGCGGTGCAGTTCGCGCTGGAATCCTCCCTGGAGAACGGCCTGCGCCACGAGCGGCGGCTGTTCTACCTGCTCTTCGCCACCGAAGACCAGAAGGAAGGAATGACGGCCTTTCTGGAAAAACGCAAGCCGGAATGGAAGGGGCGCTGAGGCGTAGAGGGTGTTGAAAGGGCAGGTACCTGCTTTTGCAATGCGGGAATATTCGGAGGTGTTTTGATGAAAGGGAGGTATTGGGGAGGACTGGTCCTTTTGTTCCTGCTGGCCGGGTGTCAAACCTGGTTCGGCCTTCGTTCTACGCCGGAACCCACGGCCACGTGGCGTCCCTCACCTTCCCCCAGTCCCACCTGGCCGCCAACGCCCACCGCCACGGCCACACCGCAACCCACGCCCACGCCTTCTACGACGCCTACCCCAGCCCTGGTGGTACCGTCGCCTCAGCCCTTGCCCGGAGGCATGTCCATGCAAATTCCCACCCCCGGCCCCGAAGACCCGAAAACGCGAGGCCCCTTCTATTTGAACCGGGCCTGGCTGGAGCACCGGGAGGGCCGCTGGTGGCTTTGGGTGGAAGGTTCCCTGCCCACCCCCTGCCATCAGGCCCGGGTGCAGGTGCAGCCCGGGCCCGAGGGGTTGCAGGTGGAAGTGTTCACCGTGCGCGATCCCAACGCCATTTGCATCCAGGTGCTTAAACCCTTCACCGGCTACGTGGACCTCACCCCCTGGGCGGCGAAACACCCAGGCCTGCCTGTGGTGGTCAACGGTCAGGAGGTGGACCGTCTGGGCGACTGACTTTTATCGACCGGGGAGGTCTCCGTAGCCCATCGGTCACCGGCTGCTACGGTGCTATAATAGGCTCCACGCCCATTTCTCTACCACTCGGAGGCGCTTATGATGGACCTGACCATCGACCCCGTGGGCCTGGAGCATGCGGTGCAGCGAGCGCGGGAGCGTAACCTCATCCTGCCCACCTTTGCCCAGATGCAGAACCCGGATTTGATTCCACCGGAAATCAAAGAAGAATTGCGGAACATCGGCCTGTGGGAAGTTCATCCCCGGAATCTGTTTCGCATTACCTGGCACAACGAGCCCACCCCCCACGGTGGCGGCTTCGGACCGGTCAATATGCTGGAGTTCCCCTCGGAACTGACCGGCGTGCCCGCGCGCATCCTGGCCCTGGTGGGGAAGTGGTTCCCCACGGGCGCGCACAAGGTAGGAGCCGCGTACGGTGTCCTGGCCCCCCGGCTGGTGACCGGCCAGTTCGATCCCACTCGACACAAGGCGGCCTGGCCTTCCACGGGCAATTACTGCCGCGGTGGGGCTTTCGATTCCCGGCTCCTGGGGGTACACAGCATCGCCATCCTGCCCGAGGGCATGAGTCAGGAGCGTTTCGAGTGGCTGGCCAACATGGCCGACGAGGTCATCAAGACACCGGGAACCGAGGCCAACGTCAAGGAGATTTTCGATAAGTGCAAGGAGTTGCAAGCCCAGGACCCCGACGTGGTCATTCTCAACCAGTTCGACGACTTCGGCAATTACCTGTGGCACTTCGCGGTGACCGGCCGGGCCATGGAAGAGGTGCTGGATACCCACATGCGGCCCGGGGACGTTTTCCGCGGGCTGTGCCTGACCACGGGCTCGGCCGGTACCATCGCCAGCGGCGATTATCTGAAGGGGCTGTTCCCCGAGATGAAAGTTGCCGCGGGGGAGGCGTTGCAGGTGCCCACTTTGCTCATGAACGGCTACGGGGAGCATCGCATCGAGGGCATTGGCGACAAGCACGTCCCCTGGATTCACAACGTGCGCAATACCGACCTGGTCATCGACATTGACGACGAAGCGGTGGTGCGCCTGGCCCGGTTGTTCAACGAACCCGTGGGCCGGGCGTACTTGGTGCGTCAGGGTGTTCCTCAAGGGTTGGTGCAGCAATTGGACCTGCTGGGCTTTTCGGGCATCGCCAACCTCATCATGAGCATCAAGTTCGCCAAGTACTTCGAGTTGGGCCCCCAGGATGTGGTGCTCACCGTGCTCACGGATTCCATGGAACTCTACCAAAGCCGCCTGCGGGAAATGCGGGAGGCATACGGCGAGTACACCGAGCAGGATGCCGCCGCGGACTTCGCCCGTTACTTGCAGGGCCTGACCACGGATTACGTGCTGGAACTACGCTACCCGGACCGTAAACGCATTCACAACCTCAAGTATTTCACCTGGGTGGAACAGCAGGGCAAGAACGTGCGGGAACTGGACGCCCAATGGGCGGACCCCACCTACTGGAAGCGCATCCAGGATCTGGTGCCGGAAATCGACGCCCTGATTGAGGAATTCAACGCCCGGGTGCGAGGGGCCTCCTTCGTTTAATGGCGGAGGCCGGAGGAGAACCAAAGCGAACCGGCGGCTCAAAGGCCGCCGGTTTCTCTTAGGGGAAGGGTATCGGACGTACCGCCTCCAAAGGTGGGGGTTCCTGCACGCGTAAAGAAGGCCACCACTCGCCGTCTTCCCACCGCCAGGCCCATCGTTCTGCCCAATCATCGCCATGGAATTCCAGGGCGACCAGGCGTTCCGGGGGAAGGTCGGGATAGAAGCGTTCGCGAAAACGCGGTACCTGATCGGGGCGGGCCAGGGGCAGGGCCTGCTCCCTTTCCATGAAAGGGGAAAGGAGTTTTCCCGCCTGGCGACTTAACGTCCAGTGCTCCCAGGGCATCAGGTGCACCCAGCGGCGACCGCCTTCCAGATACAGCACCCAGGCCACCAGCAGGTCGGCCACTTGACGTTTGGGCATCAGGGGGAAAGATTGGACGTGACCGAAACGGTCCACGACGATGCCCCGGTTGGTAGCCACCGCGAACCCCGCGTCCTTTTGGGTGATGTCGTTCAAAAGCAGCAAATCCAGGCCTTTGCGCTGGCATTTGTCCCGGGCCAGGTGGACGTCCAAGCGACTTTCCGCGGCAAAGCCGACCACCCACCGGGGCCGCCCGTAGGTTTTGCGAAAGGCCTGCACGCCTTGCAGCAGGTCCGGGTTGGCCTTGAGGGTGACCCGCCACACCGCGCGGCCTTTTTTGACCTTTTCCCGGGCCATGCGCGCGGGGCGGTAGTCGGCTACGGCGGCCACTTTGAAGAGGATGTCCGTCTTGGGGAGCAGGTCCATCAGGGCCTGGTGCATCTCGCGAGCGGTTTCCACGTCAATGCGGTGCACGCCGTAAGGCGTCGGGAGTTGGGTGGGACCGGAAATCAACGTGACCCGGGCGCCGGCGTTTCGCGCGGCTTCTGCCAGAGCGTATCCCTGTCGTCCTGTGGAGCGATTGGTGAAGACCCGCACCGGGTCCAGGGGTTCGCGCGTGGGCCCCGCAGTGACTACCACGTGATGGCCTTGTAGGGGACCTCGGCGAGCGAAGAGGAGGCGGACCTCGTTCAAAATAGTTTCGGGTTCCACCATACGGCCTTTGGCCACCAGGCCCGAGGCCAGACGCCCTTCCACCGGCCCCAGGATGCGCGCGCCCTGTTCCCGTAGGCGGGCCAGGTTGGCCTGTACCTGGGGGTGTTGGAACATGTCGGCATCCATGGCTGGCGCAATCACGAGGAAGGCTTCGGGGTGGAGGGCCAGGGCGGCCAGGCTGACCAGGTTTTCGGCCCGGCCTTGCGCCAGTTGGGCCAGGGTGTCTGCAGTGCAGGGCACCACCAGCAGGGCCTCGGCCTGACGGGCCAGGGAGATGTGGAGCACGTGCCCTTTGTCTCCCCAGAGGTCCTCCTGGGTATAAGCGGGTTGGCCCGTAAGAGATTGGAAGGTGAGGGGCGTGATGAATCGGGTGGCCGAGGGGGTGAGCAGTGTCACCACACGCGCGCCTTCCTGGGTGAGACGGGACGCCAGAAAGGCTGCTTTGTACGCGGCGATGGAGCCGGTCACGCCCAGAAGAAGCGTACGACCATGCAAAGGGGAACGCATATGTCCGTCCTTGGCCAGGGTAGAGGGTCGGTGGTGTAAACGGTTAACGCAGGACCCGGAGCAAAATGCCGACCAACACGGCCATTTGGCTTACCCAAAAGAGGAAGGCCCACCGAATTTGCGCGGCTTTGGCTTCCGCGATTTCCTTGAGCATTTCCATGCGCAGCCGTTCGATGGCCATTTGGGTGTCGGCCCGCACCTGTTCGATTTCCTTGGTGAGGTCGGCCCGTACTTTCTCGACTTCGGCCCGCACCTGTTCGATTTCCTTGGTAAGGTCGGCCCGCACCTGCTCGATTTCCTTGGTGAGGTCGGCCCGTACTTTCTCGACTTCGGCCCGCACTTGCTCGAT
>JALWJZ010000071.1 GCA_026996855.1 Anaerolineales bacterium | reverse complement strand
GCTCACGGCCACGGCCCGGAAGCCACATGCCCGTGCCCGTCAACCCCGACTTCACCGGCCGGGAGCCGTCCCTCCGGGACCTGGCCCGCGCGCTCCTGGGTCGGAAGGGCTTCCGGGCCGTGGCCGTGAGCGGCCCCGCCGGCGTGGGCAAGACCCAACTGGCCGCGGCCTTCGTCCACCGCTTTGGCCGCTTCTTCTGCGGCGTGCTCTGGGTGCCCCCGGGCCAGCCCGTGACCGAGGCCCTCTACTTCTGGGCCGAAGACCTGCACGCGGCCGGGTGGTTCCCCGGGGTGAAGGTGCTGCCCGAGCAGGCGGACGACCGCGCGGCCATGGTGCGGGCCCTGTGGCAGCGCCACGGGCCCTGGCTGGTGGTGCTGGACGACGTCCCCGCCCCCCAGGACCTGGATGCGGCCCTCCGGGCCTGGGGCGGGCTGGACCTGGCGGTGCTGCTCACGAGCCGGGTCGCGGCCTGGCCCGCTTACGTCCGGCCCCGGGCCCTCGCGGTCTTCTCCCCCCAGGAGGCCCGGACCTTTCTGCGCCGCCGGCTCCCTTCCCCGCACGCCTGGCCCGACGCGTACCTGGAGCGCCTGGCCGAACGCCTGGGCCGTCTGCCCATGGCCCTGGAACTCGCCGCGGCCTATCTCCATCGCTACCGCCTGCCCATCCCCGCCTATCTGGAGGAACTGGACCGGGTGGGCGCGGCCCTGCAGCACCCCTCCCTGCAAGGGGAAGCCGCGACGGGCCTGACCACGGGCCACGACCCGAACCTGCACGCGGCCCTGCGCCTGAGCCTGGAGCGGGTGCGAAAGGAAAGCCCCGAGGCCGTGGAACTCTTCGGCTACCTGGGGCACCTGGCCCCCGGCCATCCCATCCCCCTGGACCTGCTGGCCCCGACCCGGGACCCGGCCTGGGAGGAAAGGGCCTTGCGCGCGGCCCTGGCCCGGCTGGCCGAACACAGCCTGGTGGCCTGGCCCGAAGAAGCCCCGGGCCCGGAGGTGCACCCCCTGCTGGCCGAACTGGCCCGGCTGGAGGCCGACCCCGGTCCCGAGGCCCTGCAGGCCTGGGCCGAAGGGGTGGCCGAGGCCTTTGCGAAGCGGTACGAAGAGGAAATTGAACGCCGGGCCGCGTACACGGCCTGGCAGCCCTACCGGCCCCACCTGCAGGCCCTGGCCCGGGCCGCGGGGGAAAGCGAACTGGCCGCGCGGCTCTGGAACCTTTTGGGGCTGCATGCCCACCACCTGGGCGAGTACGAGGAAGCCCGGCGGCTGTATGAGCAGGCCCTGGCGATGGCCCGGCGGGTCTATGGCGAGGAACACCCCCATGTGGCGACCAGCCTGAACAACCTGGCCGAGGTGCTGCGCACCCTGGGCGAGTACGAGGAAGCCCGGCGGCTCCATGAGCAGGCTCTGACCATTCGCCGGCAGGTCTACGGCGAGGAACACCCGGATGTGGCGACCAGCCTGGCGGGCCTGGCCGGGGTGCTGTGGCAAATGGGCGAATACGAGGAAGCCCGGCGGCTGTATGAGCAGGCTCTGACCATTCGCCGGCAGGTCTACGGCGAGGAACACCCGGATGTGGCCCAGAGCCTGAACAACCTGGCCGAGGTGCTGCGCGCCCTGGGCGAGTACGAGGAAGCCCGGCGGCTCCATGAGCAGGCCCTGGCGATTCGCCGGCAGGTCTACGGCGAGGACCACCCGGATGTGGCCCAGAGCCTGAACAACCTGGCCTTGGTACTGTGGCAAATGGGCGAGTACGAGGGGGCCCGGAGACTGCATGAGCAGGCCCTGGCCATTCGCCGGCAGGTCTACGGCGAGCAACACCCGGATGTGGCCCAGAGCCTGAACAACCTGGCCGAGGTGCTGCGCGCCCTGGGCGAGTACGAGGAAGCTCGGAGGCTCTTGGAGCAGGCCCTGGCGATTCTTCGCAAAACCCTGCCGGCGGGGCATCCGTACATACGCGCGGTAGAGGCGAACCTGCGCAGGGTGCTTCGGGAAGCGGATAGCCGATAGCGGATAGCAGATAGCAGATGGCAGATGGCAGATAGCAGATGGCAGATAGCGGATAGCGGACGGCGGTCGGCCATCGGCCAACGGCGAACGGCCATCGGCCAACGGCCACCGGCCAACGGCGAACGGCCAACGGCCACCAGCGGTCGGCCACCGGCCAACGGCGAACCGGCCAGCCGAGACCCGAGCATGATCCGCCCATCCGCCCATCCGCCCATCCGCTCATTCGCTCATCCGCCCATCCGCCCATTCAACCGATTCCAAAAAGCGGCACCCAGGTGCCGCACTCCCAAAATCCGCCTTCCCGCTCTACCGCCTCTCCACCCATCCGCCTGCGTGTTATCATTGGGGCGGGCGAAGGGTGGCAGGCGGAAGCCGGGCGTCCCGATGGGGGCACCCTTCGCGGGCGAAGGCGGGCGGGAAGCCACCGTGGGGCGGTCCCGATACACCCATAAGACCAGGAGGTAACGTATGGGACGTTTGGCCGCGTTTTTCCGAGGTTGGGCCGTGGGGGTGGTCATCGGCGGGAGCCTGGCCCTGCTCTTCGCGCCGGAACGGGGCGAGGTCACCCGGCAGCACCTGCAAGCGGCCCTGAAGGAAGCCTGGGAAGAGGTGCGTCGCGCCGCGGAGGCGGAGCAACAGCGCCTGGAACGGGAATTGCGACGCTTGCGGGGGGAGGAGGAGTGAAAAGTGGGCAGTTGTCAGTTGTCAGCCGTCAGTGGTCAGCCGTCAGTCGTCAGTGGTCAGCCGACGGCCGTTAGCCGACGGCCGTTGGTAGTTCGCGGTCGGCAATCGTCGCTTACTACCGGCTGCCGGCTAACCGCTATCGGCTAACCGCTATCGGCTAACTGCTATCGGCTAACCGCTATCTGCTAACTGCTACCGGCTAACCGCTATCTGCTCGAGGAAAACCATGCCCGTGTATTCCCTGATCGACGCCCATGAAGACCTGGCCTGGAACATGCTCACCTTCGGCCGGGATTACACCCTGGCCGCGCACCAGCAGCGGGAACGGGAGCGCCGGGAAGGGAGCCTGGCTCCCCAGGTGAACGGCGACACCCTGCTGGGCTGGCCCGAATACCAGAAGGGGGGCGTGGTGGCCGTCTTCGCCACCCTGTTCGCCGCGCCCCGGCGGCGCAAATCCGGCGCGTGGGACGTGCTCACCTATGCCACCCCCCAGGAGGCCCGGGACCTGTACCGCCGCCAGTTGGCGGCCTATCGGGACCTGACCCAAAGCCACCCCGAGGCCTTCACCCTGGTCACCACCCGGCGGGAGTGGGAGGCCCACTGGGAAGCCACCGCGCCCCGGCCCGACGCGGCCCATCCCGTGGCCCTGGTGTTGCTCATGGAAAACGCGGAGGCCATCGAGACCCCCGAGGACGTGGCCTGGTGGTACGGGCAGGGGTTGCGCATCATCGGGCCGGCCTGGACGGGTACCCGGTTTTGCGGCGGCACCAGAGAGCCCGGCCCCCTGACCGACGAAGGCCGCGCGCTGCTCAAGGCCATGGCCGAGTGGCACATGGCCCTGGACATCAGCCACATGGACGAGCGCGCGGCCCTGGAAGCCCTGGATATCTACCCCGGCCCGGTGCTGGCCAGCCACGCCAACCCCAAGGCCCTGGTGCGCAGCGACAGCAACCGCTACCTGACGGACCCGGTGCTCAAGCGGCTCATCGAGCGGGGCGGCACCGTGGGCATCGTGCCCTTCAACCGCTTTCTCACCGGCGACTGGCGGCCGGAGGACGGCAAGGACGCGGTCTCCCTGCGGCGGGTGGTGGAGATGATGGACTACGTGTGCCAGATGGCGGGCAGCGCGCGGCACGTGGGCATCGGCTCGGATTTCGACGGCGGTTTCGGTTGGCAGCACGTGCCCGCGGAGGTGGACACCATCGCCGACCTGCAAAAACTCGCGCCCATGCTGGCCGAGCGGGGCTACACCGAGGCCGACATCCGCGCCATCTTCGGCGAAAACTGGCACCGATTGCTTTTGGAATGCCTGCCCCAGGAGGCCCCGGCATGAACCCCGCGGGTTTTCAGCGCCCCTTTTACCTGGTGGTGGAAGGGGTCATCGGCGTGGGCAAGACGTCCCTGACCCGCCGCCTGGCGGAGTTGTTCCACGCCCAGCCCCTGTACGAGCCCGTGACCGAAAACCCCTTCCTGGCCCGCTTTTACGAAGACCCGGCGCGCTACGCGTTTCCCACCCAGATTTTCTTCCTGGTGAACCGTTACCGCCAGTTGGTGCAGCAGGTGAAACCGGCCTTGCAGGCGGGGAAGTCCGTGGTGGCGGATTACGGTCTGCTCAAAGACCCCATCTTCGCCCGGCTGAACCTGCAGGGCGACGAACTGGAGGTGTACCTCCAGGTGTACGAAGCCCTGGACGAGCGCCTTCCCCGGCCCGACCTGGTGGTGTACCTGCGCGCGCCCCTGGAGCAGATTCTGACCCATATCGCGCGGCGGGGCCGGGAATTCGAGCGGAACATCCCCCGGGAGTATCTGGCCCGCCTGGCCCGGGCCTACGACCAGGTGCTGGACCCTGCCCGCCGGGACGACGTGCTGGTGCTGGACACCACGGGCCTGGATTTCGTCCATCGCGAGGGGGACCTGGCCCTGCTGGCGGAGCAGATTCGCGCGGCCCTGGCCCGACGGCTGTTGTTTACATAGCGGATATGCGAATTTGCGGATGGGCGAATTTGCGGATTTGCAGATTTGGAATGGGCGGAGGAGCGGATAATACCAGTTCTGCTACTAAATCCTATGGAAGGGAGTTCTGCATAAAGGGCAACCCAGCCAATTTTGGAGGGAGGGGCGGCGAAGCCGCCCCTTCTTTATCCATGGTTCCGTGCCCGTGGCCTGGGCCGGGTCGGGGAAAGCCTTGTGCAGCACGCGACCGCGGCCCAGCCATACAGGACATTCCTCTCGAGCCCCGTCGCACACGGTGACCACCAGGGCCAAGTCCATCCCCTGCCAGGGCATCCACGGGCTTCGAGTGCCCTTTGTGGTGAATGCCCTATTCGGCCAGTATCTGGAGGGCCTTGGGATGCACGAAGCCCGCGGGCCGGGTGCCCGCGGAAAAAGCCTGCCAGCGGTCTCCGAACAGGGCATTGGTCCACGCGTTTTTCAAAATCAAGCAAAAGCCATCGCATTTTCTCACGGAGCCACAGAGGACACAGAGAAAATTTGGGGCTTCTCCAGCGGATACTCCGTGTTCTCCGTGGCTCTGTGTGAAGATATGTTAGAACATGAAAAACGCTTGGCGTTGGTCAGGGCTTCGGCCATCTGGCTGCGGCAGGAATTGCCGGTGCACAGGAAGAGGACGCGGCGTTTCCTACGCCCGGGTTCCTTCATCGTCCTGGTCAGAGAAGCGCATTTCGTCGTTGCTATAGTCCAGTTCCCTCAATTCCCCCGTAGCCACGAACAGCGTGCGTTCGCAAATATTGGTCACCCGGTCGGCCATGCGCTCAATGTTGTGGGCCGCCCACATGAGGTAATTGGCCTGGTCGATGGTGCGGGGGTCTTGAATCATGTAGGTGACCAGTTCCCGGTAGACCTGGTTGTACAAGGCGTCCACCTCGTCGTCCCGTTTGGGGATGGCCAGGGCCTTTTCCACATCGCCTTCCACGAAGGCGCGCAAGGCTTCACAAAGCATGGCGGTGGCGATTTCCATCATGCGGGGGATGTCCACCAGGGGTTTGATGAGGGGTTGGTGCCCTATCATTAGATTGATTTTGGCGATGCCTTTGGCGTAGTCGCCCATGCGCTCCAGTTCGCTGGCGATTTCCAAAATGGAAGCCAGCACCCGCAGGTCGTGGGCCATGGGCTGTTGGGTGGCAATGGTGATGAGGGTTTCCTGTTCGATGTCGAATCGCTTGGCGTTGATGGCCTGGTCGGCCTGGTAAATGCGCCGCGACGCGTCCAGGTCCCGGCGTTTGAGCGCGTCCACCGCGTCCCGCATGGCCTTTTCCACCATGCCGCCCAGTCCCAGAATTTCGTTCCTCAAATGCCGGATTTTTTCTTCCAAAGCCTTGCGCATAACAGCCTCCTTATTGGGAAAGTGCGGCGCCTGGGCTACCCTTTTCCAGGAAATGCCGGGCCCTCATCCCCGCAACTGCCCGCCCAGGGTCTTCGCCACGTGGCGCACGATGCGCTCCCGGATTTTGCCCACCTGCTTGTCCGTCAGGGTGCGGTCCTGGGCCTGGTAAGTGACCCGGAAGGCCAGGCTGCGCTTGCCTGCGGGAATGCCCGGACCGGTGTACACGTCGAACAGGACCACCCGCACCACGTAGGGCCGCCCCGCCTCCCGGATGGCATCCACCACCTTTTGGGCCGGGATGTCCTGGTCCACGATGAAGGCCAGGTCCTCGATGACGGGCGGGTATTGGGAAATGGGTTCGATGGGAAAGGCTTCCTGCATGGCCTGGATGATGGCCTCCGCGTCCAGTTCGGCCACGATGAGGGGATGCCGGAAGTGGTCGTAATGGCGCCCGGCCAGGGGGTGCAGTTCGCCCATTTCGCCGATGGCTTCCCCCTGAAGCAGGATGCGGGCCCGCTTGCCGGGGTGCAGCGCGGGGTGTTCCCCCGGCTCGAAGGTCACCTCCATTTTGAGGGCGCGGAAGAGAGCCTCCAGCCGGCCTTTGAGGTCGTAGAAGTCCATGGATTCCCGGTCGGAACCGGCCCAGAAGGGTTCCTCGCGCGGGCCGGTGAGGAGCAAAGCCAGGCGCTTCGGCTCCGCGGGGAGCAGTTCCCCCTCCCGGGGCCAGAACACCGGACCGATTTCGAACAGGGCCTGGCGTTCCACGAAGCGAGCGTTGGCCTCGGCCACCTCCAGGATGCCGGGGAGCAATTCGGTGCGCAGCACCCGGCGGTCCTGGGAGATGGGGTTCACCAGGCGCACGTACTCGCGCGCGGGGGCCTGGCCTTCGGGGTACATGCGGGCTTCCCGTTCCGGCGCGGTGAGCCGGTAGGTGATGACCTCCTGAAAGCCCAGGCGGGTGAGCAGGTCCTTGAGGGTCTCTTCCCGCTCGATGTGGGGCCGGGAAATTTGAGGCGGCAGTTCGTCGGCCAGCCGGGTTTCGGGGATGCGGTCGTAGCCGTAGAGCCGCGCGACCTCTTCCAGCAGGTCGGCCCGGCCCACCACCCCCTCGCCGATGTCCAGCCGGTGGGGCGGGGTTTTCACCACCACCCGGTCGCCTTCCACCTGGCACTCGAATTCCAGCCGGGAAAGCAGGGCCGCGATTTCCTGCGCGCGCAGGCGAATGCCCAGGCCCCGGTACACGTCTTCCTCGGTGAGCACGTTCACCGGGTCCCGATGGGGCTTGGGGTAGGCGTCCACGAAACCTCGGGCCACCCTGCCCCCGGCCCAGCGGTGCATGAGTTGCAACGCGCGCTTCAGCGCGGGTTCCACCAGCGCGGGATGCACACCCCGCTCGTAGCGGTAGGCCGCGTCGGTCAGGAGTTTCAGGCGCTTGCGGGTGCGGCGGATGTTCACCGGGTTCCAGGTGGCGGATTCCAGCAGCACCCGGGTGGTGCCCTCCTGCACCTCGGTTTCCGCACCGCCCATCACGCCGGCGATGGACAGCGCGCCCCTGGTGTCGGCCACCACCACCATGTCCGGGTCCAGGGTGCGGGTGACGCCGTCCAGGGTGGTCAGGGTTTCGCCGGGTTCGGCCCGCCGGGTGATGATGGTGGGCGCCTGGCCCTGGGCCCGCTGCACCAGCCGGTCGTAATCGAAGGCGTGCAGGGGCTGGCCCCATTCCAGCATCACGTAGTTGGTGGCGTCCACGATGTTGTTGATGGGCCGCATCCCGGCCAGGCGCAGGCGGTACTGCACCCAGTAGGGGCTGGGGCCGATGCCCACGCCCTCGATGAGGCCCACCGCGAAGCGGGGGTTCAGGTCCGGCTCCCGGATTTCCACCGCGGCCCGGCCCTGGATGTCCGGCCCTTCCTGGGGAAGGGTCAGGTCGGGGTACTTCAGGGGCCGGTCCAGCAACGCGGCCAGTTCCCGGGCCACCCCGATGATGCTCAGGCACCGGGCCAGGTTGGGCGTGATGGCGATGTCCAGCACCGCGTCGCCCATGTACTCGGCCAGGGGCATCCCGGTGGGCGCGTCGGGGTCCAGGATGATGATGCCCTCGTGCTCGTCGGAAATGCCCAGTTCCCGCTCCGAACACACCATGGCGTAGGATTCCACGCCTCGCAGTTTCTTCCGCTTCAGGCGGAAGGTCTTGCCGGGGTTGTAGGGGTCCAGCAGCGTCGCGCCTTCGTTGGCAAAGGCCACCTTCAGGGGCGGGTCCAGGGGTCCCCGGCCTTTGTAGGGGAAAAGGTTGGGCGCGCCCGTGACCACCAGGTGCTCCTCTTTGCCGTCGAAAACCCGGGCCAGCACCAGCCGGTCCGCGTTGGGGTGGGGGCGCACTTCCCGCAGTTCGCCCACCACGATGCGTTCTGGGTCCCATGCAAACCCGGTGACCTTGAAGTCCTGGCGCTGGGTTTGGGGAAGGGGCAGGCCCACGTAGTGAATGGCCTCCACCTCCAGCCCGGCCATGGTCAGCCGGCGGGCCGCCTCTTCCACGGGCAGGTCCGTGTCCACGTATTCCTTGAGCCAACGATACGGCACCCGCATACCGGTTTCCTCCTGTTGTGGTTGCGTGAATCGGCGCTCATTATACCCCCGTTCCTCTGGTACAATTTAGCAAAAGCCCCTTGTCGTAAAACCTTCCAAGGAGGGCGGCTTATGGCCACGACCTTCATTCCTGTGGACGTGCTCAAAGCGCACCATCGGGTGCTGGCCGAGTACGAATACGAGGTACGGCCGGTGGAGCGGGGTTACGCCAACCGCACCCTGCACATCAACCTGGACACCATGACCATCGAAGAGCGCCCGGTGACCCAGCAAATGAAAGAGGTGTTCACCGGCGGCCGGGGCTTTGCCCTGTGGCTGGCCTGGAACGCCACCAAGGACGATACCCAGTGGGACGACCCCGAAAATCCCCTCATCATCGCCAACGGACCCATTTGCGGCACCCTCTCTTACGCGGGCACGGGCAAGAGCACGGTGGTGACCATCTCGCCCCTCACCGGCCTCATCGTGGACAGCAACGTAGGCGGCATGTTCGGTCCCTTGCTCAAGGGCGCGGGGTTCGACGCGGTGGAAATCACGGGCAAGGCCGACCGGGACGTCATCATCTTCATCGACGGCGAAGAGGGCAAGGTGACCATCGAGCAGGCCTGGCTGGAAACGCCCTACGCGCACATTCTGGCCGAGATTCTCACCGAGATGTACGCGGAAAACGAGGGCGACAAGCGCAGCATCTCCGTGGTGGCCGCAGGGCCGGGTGCGAAGCATTCCCGCTACGGTATGCTCAACTTCTCCTGGTACGACCCCAAGCGTAAGAAGGTGCGCTATAAGCAGGCCGCGCGTGGGGGCACCGGCACCGTGTTCGTGGACAAGCGCATCAAGGCCATCGTGGTGCGCAAGCGGGGCTGGAACACCTTCAGCAACAACCCCGCCAAGCCGGAACTCATCAAAAAGGCCAGCCGGCGCATCAACAAGGAAATCTGGGAACTGGACGACAAGCAGAACCAGATGCGCAAGGTGGGTACGCCGTACCTGGTGAGCATCATGAACGATTACGACCTGCTTCCGGTGCACAACTGGCAGTACGGTTCCCATCCCGAGGCGCCCAAGATTTCCAAGCCCGTGTGGATGTCCCTGTTCACCCAGGGGGTGCCCGACGGCTGCCATTACGGGTGCCAACTTTCCTGCTCCCATGGGGTGGACAACTTCCTCCTGCGCACCGGGCCTTTCAAAGGGCACCGGGTGCTGGTGGACGGCCCCGAGTACGAAAACGCGGCCGGCCTGGGCGCGAACCTGGGCATTTTCGACCCCATGGCCGTGCTGGAACTCAACTTCTACTGCGACACCTACGGCATCGACACCATCTCCTTCGGCGCGAGCATGGCCTTCGTCATGGAACTGTACCAGCGGGGTATGCTCACCCGGGAGCACACCGGCGGCCTGGACCTGACCTGGGGCAACTGGGAGGCGGTGCTGGAGGTGCTGCACCAAATCGCCCGCGGGGAGGGCTTCGGCCTCATCGTGGCCCAGGGCGTGCGCTGGATGAAGAAATTCTTCCACGAGGTCTACGGCCTGGACCTGGACTTCATGAACGACATCGGTATGGAAGCCAAGGGCATGGAGTATTCCTTCTACGTGACCAAGGAGTCCCTGGCCCAGCAGGGCGGGTACGGCATCGCCAACAAGGGCGCCCAGCACGACGAGGCCTGGCTCATCTTCATGGACATGGTGAACAACCAGATTCCCACCTTCGAGGACAAGGCCGAGGCCCTGCACTACTTCCCCATGTGGCGCACCTGGTTCAGCCTGCACGGCCTGTGCAAACTGCCCTGGAACGACATCGAACCTGCGGATAACGCGTTCCAGCCCGAGCCCCACAAGGTGCCCGAGCACGTGGAGAACTACTGCATGCTCCACGAGGGCGTCACGGGCATTCCCGTCACCGGCGACGACCTCATCTTCCAGAGCGAGAAGGTGTACAACCTGCAGCGCATCTTCAACATCCGCCGCGGCTCGGGCCTGCGGGAGCACGACCGGCCGCCCTACCGTTCTATGGGGCCGGTCACGGTGGAAGAGTACGAATCCCGCCGGGACCGCTACGACAAGCAACTCAAGGAACTGGGCTACGACGTGGCGGGTATGACCACCGAGGAGAAAATCGCGGCCCTGCGCAAGCACCGGGAAGCGGAATACGAGAAACTGCTGGACGCGGTGTACCAGCGCCGGGGCTGGACCAAAGAGGGTATCCCCACCCTGGAGACCCTGAAGCGCCTGGGTCTGGACCAGTTCCCCGACGTGGTGCGGGTGGTGGAGGAGGCCCTGGCCCGTACCGGAGCCGCGTGAGTCATGTGGTAGGGGAAAGCGGCGCCCGATTTCGGGCGCCGCTTTCTGGATTTGGTTTTTGGAATGGGCCAGCCCGCCTGCATATGGAACAGGCCCAACTTCAGGAGGGGTTCCGTCGCGATGGACGAAGTCCGGTTGCAGCGTTTGGTAGAGGAAATCGTCCGGCGGGTACGGCCGCGGCGGGTGTATTTGTTTGGCTCCCGCACCCGAGAAGCCCCGCCCGTGCACGCGGACGTGGACCTGGCCGTGGAGGGGGCGCAGCCCCTCTCCTGGCGCGAAGAGCGCCAACTTCGGGAAGCGCTGGATCATCTGGCCGGGCTGTGGAGCGTGGACCTGGTGTTTTTGGATCGGGTAAGCCCGGATTTTGCCGAACACGTACGGCGTCAAGGGAAGGTGCTTTATGACCACGAAAAGCGACGTGCTGCTGGCCCTGCAGCGTCTGCGCCAGGCCTATGAGCGCCTGGCCGAAGGCGTGGCCCATACTCGGGACGACCTGGATCGAGACGGCGTCGTCCAGCGATTCGAGTTTACCTTTGAGTTGCTATGGAAGACCCTCAAAATTTGGCTGGAACATATGGGGGTCCCTTGTGCGGGGCCTCGGCCCTGTATCAAAACCGCTTTTCGGTTTGGCCTGGTTCCCGACGACGAAATCTTGCTGGACATGCTGGAAGACCGTAATCGTGCGTCGCACATTTATGATGTGAAGATATGGCCCAGGCCATTTTCGAGCGCATCTCCCGGGTGTACGTGCAGGTGCTGGAAAAAGTGCTGAACCATCTGGAAGCGCAGGCCTTCCGTTCGGATGGGTAGGCGGAGGCTGCTGCGTTTTCGTTTTGGTGGGGCACCGGTTTTGCCGAGGCAAGGGGGTAGTCGGACCAATCCCCAAATTTTTCGTATTCGACGGCCTGAAAAGGCAGGGCTGATTTTGCGACGAGGAGGCCGAAACCGTGCGTCGTGTTTCCTTCCCCTGGCAGGGTATGCTGTTGGTGAACGTGGCCACCTTCACCTGGGCCACCAACATCGTGCTGGGTCGCGCGCTGCGCCACACCATCGGGCCGATCACCCTGGCCGCGTTGCGCTTTTGGGTGGCCGCGCTGGTGTTCTACCTGTTGCTTCGCTGGCGGGAACCCCACGAGTTGCGTTTGAAAGGCGATGGTCGCCTGCTCCTGGGCATGGGCCTGACGGGCATCGCCCTGTTCGTACCCGTCATGTACCTGGGTCTGCGCTACACCACCGCGGTGAACACGGTGCTCATCGCCGCGCTGGGGCCCTTCGTCACCGGCATGTGGGCCACGCTGTTGCTGCGGGAACCCATGACCCGGCATCAGGCCCTGGCCGCGAGCGTGGCCTTGGTGGGGGTGGTGTGGCTGGTGACCCAGGGGAAATGGGAGGTCCTGGCCGGGCTGCGCTTCAATCCGGGCGACCTGCTGGTACTGGTGGCCGTCAACCTGTGGGGGATTTATTCGGTGCTGGGGAAAAAGGCCATGCGGAGGCGGTCGCCCCTGGCGGCCACCGCGTGGGCCGCGTTTCTGGCCGTGCCCTGGCTGACCCTGATGATGCCCTGGGAGATGCGGGTCCTGCCCGTGACATGGACCCCTCTGCTGGTGGTAGTCATCGTGTACCTGGGCGTGGTACCCTCGGTGGTGGGTTTTGCGGCCTGGAGCGCGGGGGTGAAAATGTTGGGCCCCAGCGGCGCCATGGTCTTCTACAACGTGCTGCCCCTGTACGGCGCGCTGCTCGGCGCGCTGTTCCTGGGCGAGGCCCTGACCCCGGCCCACCTGGTGGGCGGCGCGCTCATCGTGGCCGCGGGGGTGTGGGCGGGGTGGTATACCGGGAGGGCGGAGGTTGGTGGGCAAGGGGGCGGGGGTGCCGTTGAGTTCAGGGGCGGCGGCCTGAGATACGAGCGCGAGCGTTCCGGGCTCGAGCGTGCCGG
>JALWJZ010000070.1 GCA_026996855.1 Anaerolineales bacterium | reverse complement strand
GGGCCACTTCCAGGGTGTGGCCCCGCGCGTCTTCCAGCACCAGGCGCGGACGTCCGGCCCGGGCGTCTTCCAGGGTCAGATGGGCCTGCAGACGGGCCATGAGGGGGTGTTCCCGCTGGGTCAGAAAGCGGCCCTCCGGGGTGACCAGCATCCAGCGCCGGTCGAAGGCCAGGCCCCGTGGCCCCACGGGCCAGGTTTCGACTTCCATGCCCCGCAGCGATTTCACCGGATAAACGAACAGCCGCGCCAGATGCACATGCCCCTCCCTTCGCCTATCTACCTATTCGCAAATCCGCAAATCCGCCCATTCCTTCACAACCCATAAATGTCGCCGTACTTGGCTTCCAGGTAGTCCAGGTACGGGTCGGCCTGGATGGTTTCACCCGTAGCCATTTGGACGATTTCCTGCGGCTCGAATTTGTTGCCGTGACGGTAGATGCGCTCTTGGAGCCAACCCAACAGGGGCTGGAATTCGCCCTTGCGCATGAAGTCGTCCAGGTTGCCCAGGTCCCGCGCCATGGCCCGCCAGATTTGCGCGGAGAGCAGGTTCCCCAGAGCGTAGGTAGGGAAGTACCCGAAGGAACCCTGGGACCAGTGGATGTCTTGCAAGACGCCCTTGGCATCGTCGGGGGGCGTGACGCCCAGATACGCCTTCATCTTCTCGTTCCAGGCCGCGGGCAGGTCGGCCACCTGGAGTTCGTCGGTGAGCAGGGCGATTTCCAACTCGAAGCGTAGGATGATGTGCAGGTTGTAGGTGACCTCGTCGGCTTCCACCCGGATGAAGGAGGGTTCTACCCGGTTCAGGCCCCGGTAGAAATCCTCCGGGGTGATGTCTTTCAGGTTTTCGGGGAAGACCCGCTGCACCACGGGGAAGAAATAGGCCCAAAAGGCCCGGGAGCGACCCACCAGGTTTTCCCACAAGCGGGACTGGGACTCGTGCACACCCAGGGAAACGCCGTGCCCGAAGGGCAGGCCGTCGTACTTGGGGTCCACTCCCTGTTCGTAAAGGGCGTGGCCCATTTCGTGCAGTCCTCCGCTGAGCACTTCGCTCAGGTCGTTCTCTTTGATGCGAATGGTGAAGCGCACGTCGTTCACGCTGAAGGAGGTGGTGAAGGGGTGGGTGGAAAGGTCGATGCGGCCCCGTTCCAGGTCGAACCCGATGTGGGCCACCATGCGCTGGATGAGTTCCCGTTGTTTTTGCGGGTCGTAGTAGCGGTGGAGGAAGGCGTTGTCCACCTGAGGGCGTTCCAGGATGCGTTGCAAGAGCCGGGGTTGGCGCTCCCGCACCCGTTGGAACAGAGCGCGCACCTGGGCGGTCTTCATGCCTCGTTCGTAGTTGTCCAACAGGGGGTCGTAGATGTGAACGTAGGGCGCGAAGAAGTTGGCATACTCCCGCACCATGTCTACGATGCGTTCCAGGTAGGGGCGAAACAGGTTGAAATCGGCCCGGGCCCGGGCTTCTCGCCACACCACGCGAGCCTCGGAGGTCAGTTTGGAGAAGGCCTGCACCCAATCGCCGGGCACTTTGGTTTGCTTGTCGTAGTAATAGCGTACCAGGCGGACCAGGCGGGCTTCGTCACTGTCAGGGTCCCATTGGGGAAGGCCCGTGTCCTCCAGGTTCTGGATCAGTTCGCCCATTTCCGGCGAGGTAAACAGTTCATGGCCCATGCGGGCCAGGGTAGCAATCTGGCGGGACCGGGCTTCCACGCCTTTGGGAGGCATGTAGGTTTCCTGGTCCCAGCCCAGCACGCTGCTCGCAGTGCGCAGGTCGTTCAATTGGTACAGCAACGCCTTGAAGCGGTCCAGCGTTTTGGTAACTTCCATGGTAACCTCCATGTGTTGAGTGGGATGAAGGCATTATACCTGCCTTTCCCCTGGTACAATCGAAACGATGCGGAAAACGTCTCAAGGGGAACCATACCCCGGGACCGATACGGTTTGCGATGGAAGGACATCCTTTGGACACCCCCACGCCTCGGGACGACCGTTGGCGCACCATACGCACCTATGTGCGGCGGGAGACCCGGCTCACCCCCGCGCAAAAGCGGGCTTTGGAAACCCTGCTGCCCCTCTATGGCCTGGACCCGACCCAACCTCTGGACCCGGTGAAGGTTTTTGGCCGTCGCGCGCCTCTGGTCATGGAGGTGGGCATGGGGGATGGGGAAAACCTGCTTTGGCAGGCCCGGCAGCACCCCGACCGAGACTTTCTGGGGGTGGAGGTCTACCGTCCTGGGGTGGGGAAGTTCCTGCGGGCCGTGCACCAGGCCGGGTTGCAAAACGTGCGGGTGTACGTGGCCGACGTGCGGGACGTGCTGGAACGGGCCCTCCCCGACGCATCCCTGGACGAAGTGCAGATTTTCTTCCCCGACCCCTGGCCCAAGAAGCGGCATCACAAGCGGCGCCTGGTGGCTGCTCCCTTCCTGGTGTTGCTGGCCCGGAAGATGAAACCCGGCGCGGTGCTGCACCTGGCCACGGACTGGCCCGACTACGCCGAGCAGATGTTGGAGGCGCTCACGAATGCGCCTTTCTTCGAGAACCTGGCCCCGGAAGGTGGTTTTCATCCCACCGCCGCGGTCCGGCGTTTTCCCACGAAATACGAAAGGCGGGCCCGGGCCCAAGGCCGCAACGTTTACGACTTGCTGTTTCGTCGAGTTGGCGCCTTAACCTTTCCCAGGGAGGACCTCGATGATTGAAATTGCTCCCCAGGTATACCTGGAAGACCGTTTTCCCGGCCCCCGGCTGGGACTGGTGGTGCTCACCCGAGGGCTGGTGCTCATTGATACGCCGCCCTGCCCCGATGCGGCTCAGACCTGGCAGCACGCCATCCGGGCCATGAACGGCGGTTTCCCCGACCGAGTGCTGGTGCTCCTGGACCATCACCCGGACCGAAGCCTGGGCGCGCCCGTGGTGGACGGCACCGTCATGGCCCATGAGGCCACGGTGGATTGGTTCCAATCCAATCCCAATTACTTCCGCTCCCAGACGGACCGGCGGGGACACGTTTGGGAAACCTGCCGAACCCTGCAACACCCCCAATGGCCCCACGTGCACGTGGCTTATACGGAGCGGGCCAGCATTTATTTTGGGGATACCCCGGTGTACCTGCTGCACCGGCCCGGCCCTGCGCCGGGGGCCACCTGGGTCGAGGTGCCCCATGCCCGGGTGCTCTTCATAGGCGACGCGGTGGTGCTGCGAGAGCCGCCTTCCCTGGAAGAAGCCGACCTTCCTGTGTGGTTGGAACAACTGGCCCGACTCAAGGAGGCCTATCGCGGTTGGGTGGTGGTGGGCGGCCGCGACGGCCTGTTGGATTTGGACCGGGACGTTGCGGAAATGGAAAAGCGCCTGCGCGCCTGGCAGGAGGAAATGCAAACCTGGGCCCGGCAGAAACTCACCTGGTCCCGGGTGAGTCGCAAAGTGGAGGCCTGGCTGGATCTGTGGCAGCCCCGCTCCGAGCGCCAGGCGGCCATGTTTCGGCAGCGCTTGTTGCATGGGGTGGCGGCCTACTATCGTCGGCATTACGTGCAACCCCGGCGCAAATCCCGTCGGCGGTAAGCGGGTGGCACCTCGGAACCGTCTGGAAACGCGGTGCTTGGACATCGCGACCAACGGCCCACCACGAACGCCCATAGGCCACCGGCCAACAGCCAACAACCAACGGCCAAACCAGGAGGACGACATGGAACCCCAACTTCTCGACCTGGAACGCCTGGCCCGGCAGACCGGCGTGATTTTACGTATGGGTTTCGGGCGTCGGCACCGGGTGGAGCACAAGAGTCACTGGATTGACCTGGTCACCGAAACGGACCGGGAAGCCGAAGCCTTTTTGGTGCAGGAAATACGGCGCCTGTTCCCCCATCATGCGATCGTGGCCGAGGAAACGGGCAACCACGGTGACCTGGCAGGCCCCCGCTGGTACGTGGACCCCCTGGACGGTACGGTGAACTTCGCCCACGGTATGCCCATTTTTTCTGTGTCCCTGGCCTTTGCCGATGAGGACGGTGTGCGCCTGGGCGTGGTGTACGACCCCATGCGGGACGAACTCTTCGCCGCGGAGCGGGGGAAAGGCGCGTGGCTCAACGGGCGTCCCTTGCGGGTGAGCGATACCGCTCGCCTGGCCGATGCCTTGCTCATTACCGGCTTCCCCTACGATGCCTGGAGCAACCCGGACAACAACGTGGACAACTTCGCCCGCTTCCTGGTGCGCACCCAGGGGGTGCTGCGGTTGGGTTCGGCCGCGCTGGATACCTGCTACGTGGCCGCCGGCCGGGCCGATGGGTTTTGGGAGTTGCGTCTGCAACCCTGGGACGTGGCCGCGGCCAGTTTGATCGCCCAAGAGGCCGGCGCGCGCGTGACCGACCCCAGGGGAAACCCGCTGCGCCTGGAACCGCCCGTTTCCATTTTGGTGGCAAACCCTGTCTTGCACGCGGAAATGTTGAAAGTCTTGCGTTCCGAGGAAAACACAGAACGATCCAGCCGAAGCATGGGAGGATGACCATGTACGAACGACCCCGAACGTTGGAGGAAGCCTTGCGTTTGCTGGACGAAGGAGGCGTGCCCTTGGCCGGTGGGCTGTTCCTTTTACGGGAAAAGCCCCAGGCTCGCCTGGTGGATTTGCGAGACCTGCCCCTGAGCACTTTGGAGAAGCGAGGCAACGCGTGGGTTTTGGGCGCGACCGCGACCTTGCAGCAGGTGGTGGAAGACGAAGCCCTGCCCGATTTCTTGCGGGAGTTGGCCCGAACCACCCTGCCGCATCCTCAACGCGCCCAGGCCACGGTAGCCGGTGCCCTGGTGGCCGCCGATGGGGCCTCCCTGTGGGCCGCGGGTCTGATGGCCCTGGATGCCCGTCTGGCCCTCCACCGGTGGCAGGAAGCGCCGCGCGAAGTGCCCCTGGGCGATTGGCTGCCTTTACGCCATGAGTGGCACCCCGGTTGGTTAATCACCCAGGTGCGTCTGCCTCTCGCGCCGCGGTTGTGCTGGGAAACGGTACGACGTTCCCCCGCGGACCGGCCGCTGCTTCTGGCCGCGGTGGCCCGCTGGCCTCGGGGCCGTACCCGGGTGGTGTTGGGCGGCTGGGGTGATGCGCCTCACCTGGCGCTGGATGGCCCCACCCCAGAGGGCGCGGAAATCGCGGCCCGCAACGCCGCCCACGACGCGGAGGACCACCTGGCCAGCGCGGAATACCGCCGCGAGGTGGCCCCGGTGTTGGTGCGCCGATGCCTGGCGCGACTGGAGGCCGAGGCCTGAACAGAGGCGCGCTTTCTGGCCGAGTCGAGGGTTCGAAAAGCGAGGCGGCAGCACCGCCTCGCTTTTTACACCCCAATGACGGGAAGGCCGGTGGCCAGCACCCTTTCTCCTTCCAGCACGCCCAGGGTTTCCGGCGTCAGAAAACAGTGAAACACCAGGGTAGGGGGAAGGTTGCGCAGCACCAGGCGAACCTGATGGTGGCCGAAGTAGCGGCGTATCCACCGGGGCGGCCAGCAACCTTTGACCAGGGCCAGGGTGTACATGTACTGCACGAAGAGGCCGCGAGTGCTGAGCGCGGCTACCTGGAACACCTTTTCCGGCTCGGGCAGAATGGAGATGGGCAGGCTGGAGATGAGGGCATCGGCGCGCGGTTGATGAAAACGATGCAGGATGGCGGGGGTTTCCTGGAAATCGGCCTGTAGGAAAAGGGTGTTGGGGACGTTTTGGTAGGTTTCTCGAAGGTGCTGGATGAAGGGTTCGTGTAAATCCAGGCCCAGGTAAAGGGTTTCCGGGCGTTTACGGGCCAGAATGCTCGCGGTGATGGCACCCGTGCCCGGTCCCCATTCCACGATGACGCGCGCGTGCGCAAAGGGGACGTAGCGAAGCATTTCCGTAATGAGGGCCTGGGACGCGGGAGCGATGGCCCCAATCCGCCGGGGGTATTGCAAGAAAGAACGCAAAAGCCATTGGGAACCCTGGGCTTTGGCATCGAGGGTTTTCGGCATGGTTCTGGCACCGGAGCACGGGTTGTTGAGAATTTTCGAGGTTGTGGCCTGGATTCGTGGCGAAAATCGTTTCCTTACCTTGACCCGCGAGCCGCGTGCAGGGCCGCGATATAGCCGAAGACCAAAGCAGGACCCAGGGTGGCCCCCGGCCCCGGATACGTGTGTCCCATGACCGAAGCCGCGGTGTTGCCCGTGGCGTACAACCCGGGAATCGGCGTGCCATCGGTGCGCAGTACCCGGGCGTGCTCGTCCGTCACCAGGCCGCCCTTGGTGCCGATGTCGCCCGGGTAGAAGGCCACACCGTAGAAGGGCGACCGGTCCAGTGGGGCCAGGTTGGGGTTGGGCTTCACCGTAGGGTCGCCGTAGTAGCGGTCGTACGCGCTTTCCCCTCGGTGGAAGTCTTCATCCCGCCCCTGGCGGGCCATGGCGTTGAAACGGGCCACGGTTTCCTGCAAGCCCTGGGGGGCGATGCCCATTTTTTTGGCCAGTTCTTCCAGCGTGGGGGCCACATGGAGGTAGCCGGTTTCCCGGTACGTGGAGGGCACCGGCTGCATAGGGAACAACGTACCGAACATATAGCGTTGACGGAAGCGATGGTCGAAGATGAAGTACACGGGTACGTGGGGGTCTTCGGGTTTGTGACGGCGGTACATCTCGTGCACCACGTCGATGTACGGCGCGGCCTCGTTGACGAAGCGCCTGCCTGCCCTGTTCACCAGAATGGATCCGGGTAGGGAGCGTTCGCTGAGGTGGAAGAAGGCCACCTCCAGGTCTGGCGGCAGGGAGACGGGCCCCCACCAGGCATCGTCCATCAGGTCCACGGCCGCGCCGTAGGCCATGCCCAGCCGGATGGCGTCGCCCGTGTTGGCGGGGTTGGCCAGGGACCAGCGGGTGTCCGTGGGGTTGGGCAGGTATTCCCAGCGCATTTCGGGGTTGTGGGGGAAGCCTCCTGCGGCCAAGAGCACGCCCCGCCGGGTGCGGATGGTGTACGCCTTGCCTTCGCGTTGAACCACCGCGCCCACCACCCGGCCTTGCTCCAACACCAGGTCTTCCAGGGGCGTTTCCAGCCAGAGGGGAACCTGCCAGCGCAACAGGCTGTAGCGGAGCCGGGCCACCAGGGCTTGGCCCATGGTCAGGGTGCGTCGACCGGTGAACCGGTCCCGCACCGCACGCAGGCCCACCCGCAATGCGGTGGTCTTGCCCTTCCACGTGCGCATGACCAGGGCCAGGTGCCAGTACTCCGCGGCGGTGATGGCCATCCCGCGGGTATCGATGGCTGGTGGGTGCAGGCGCTTCAGATGTGCGCCCAGCAAACGCCCATCGAAAGGCACGGGCTCCAGGGAGCGCCCGATGGCCAGGCCTCCGGGACGCTCCGGGTAGTAGTCGGGGTAACCCTTCATGCGTTGAAAACGCACCTCGGTGTTGGCCTCCAGCCAGGCCAACATGACCGGTCCCACCCGCAGGTACATTTCCTGCCGGGGCCAGGGGACCCGGTCACCCACGGTGTGGCGCATGTATGCTGCGGCCTTCTCGAAAGAATCCTCGGTGCCTTCCATCTTGAGGTGGAAGTTGTTGGGAATCCACACCCCGCCTCCAGAACGCGCGGTGGAACCGCCGTAGGTGGCGCTTTTCTCCACCACCAACGTTTTCATGCCCTCGGCGTGGGCCGTGAGGGCGGCGGTCAACCCCCCGCCTCCGGAACCCACCACCAGGAAATCCACCTCATGGTCCCAGTGCATGCCTGCCCTCCCGAGTGTCTTCAGAATTGTACTATCCCTTTGGGGATTGGCCCATCGCATCGTCGGCGTGTGGCCCGGTTTTGTGGGTGGAAATACCCAAGGCCGAGTACAATTGCGTTGGCACGGCAGCCTGGAAGATGATGGAGAGAAGTATGGCTTTTGCTTTTCCAAGGCGAAAACATAGGGTCTGGTATGGAGTCGGGTTGTTTTTCGTGGGCCTCCTGGGGTGGCTTCTCTGGAATGCTCCCCGGGCCTGGGCCGCGGGGACGCCCTGGGAAATCCGCATCGTGCAGGTCACCCCAGTGGCTTTCCCTCAAATGGAGGCCCGTGTGTGGGTGTGGGACCCGGACGCCCGTCGGGTGCCGTCGGACCTTCCACGGGAAGCCTTCACCGTGTTGGAAGACGGGCAGCCCGCGACGTTGCAGCAGGTGGATCAAGAAAACCCCGGGTTGCAGGTGGTCTTCGTGTTGAACCCTTCCCGTTCTTTCGCCATTCGGGATGTGCAGGGCGTGACTCGGTACACCTACGTGTACCATCAAATCCGCTCCTGGCTGGAAACCGTGACCCCGGGGCGGCATCGCTTTGGCCTCATCATCGCCGGGGGACCGCGGGTGGACCTGACCGAAGACCCGCAGGCCATTTTGCAGGCCCTGGAAGCCTATACGCCGCCCCGTGAGGAGAGGTCCCTGACCCTGGCGCCTTTGCAACAGGGCCTGCGCATGGTGGACCAACCCTCGCCCCGGCCCGGTATGCCGCGACTGCTGTTGTTCATCACCTCGCCTCTGGAGCAGGTGTTGCTGAACGGGGTTCCGGCCCTGGCCGAGCAAATTCGCGCCAAGGGGGTGCACGCTGCGGTGTGGGTGGTGGGTTCCCCCCAGGAATGGCGGGACCAACGGGACGTTTGGGAAACCTTTGCCCGGACCACCCAGGGCCATGCCATGTTCTTCTCGGGTACCGAGGTCCTGCCCGACCTCAAAGAAGTGGCCGCCCGGCGGGATCGTTTGTACGTGCTGCGTTACCTTTCCCCCCGACGACAGGGGGGCGAAGTGAGCATCCAGGTGCAGGTGGACTGGCAGGAACGCCGGGCGGCTTCCCTGGCTTACCGCTACCATCTGGATTTGCGCCCACCTGTGCCTATTTTGGAGGACCTGCCCGAAGCCATCGTCCGGGTGTACGAATCGCCGGAGCAGCGGGGTACCCCCGAAGCCTTGAAGCCCACGCAATGGCGCCTTTCCGTGAAGGTGGAATTCCCCGACGGCATCGTGCGGGATGTGAAGCGGGTGACCCTGTACGTGGACGGCCAGCCCGTGGCCGAACGCACCTCACCGCCCTTCGATCGCCTGTTTTGGGATTTGACCGCCCTGGCCCAGCCGGGCACGCGGCGGGTGCGGGTAGAAGTGGAAGACGCCTTCGGGTTGGTGGGTTCCACACCGGAATTCCCGGTACGCATCCTCATCGGGGAACCCACACCTCGGCCCGCGTCGTCATCCACGGCTTTACCTGCGGAGGCGCGCGGGTTTCCCTGGATCTACCTGCTTTTTGGGATAGCCGGGCTGTTGTTGGTCGCGGTGGTGGCGTGGGGAACCTGGATGGAATATCGGGGCCGTCGCCTTTCTACGATGCTGGCGCGACGCCGTCGTATCCTCCAGGCCGAAGAGAAACCGGCCCTGTCCGCCGTTCGCCTGGTGTTGTTGCCCCTGGAAGAAAAAGGAGAGGCTTTGGTGGTGCAGGGCCTGGATGTGTGCGTGGGTCGGGATGCCGAACGGTGCACCTGGGTGCTGGAGCATCCGTCGGTGTCGCCGGTGCATGCACGTTTTTGGTACGACGACGCGGCCGATGCTTACCGGGTGGCCGATTTGGGTTCTGAGGCCGGCACGTGGGTGAATTACGCGCCCGTCTCCCGCAGCGGTTTGCTTTTGGAAGAAGGCGACCTGGTGCACATCGGCCGGCCGGGTTTTCGGGTGAAATACGAACGCCGGGAGGGCTAATCCGCCTCCCGCCTCACTTCCCCCGTGGGTAGATACGTAAAGGTCTCCCTTTCCTGGAGGGTGGTTTCCAGGAGCCGTGGGAGGTGGATGCCTTCTTCGATGGCTTCCACCAAATCCATGCGCGCCCGGGTGGCCGGGTTTCGGCTGATGATGGAACAGCAGTCTTTGTACGGTTCCAGCACCAGTTGGTAGAACCCCAGCCGTTCCCCCATGTCGATGATTTCCTGTTTGTTGAAGGCCAGGAGGGGCCGGAAGAAAGGGAGGGAAACGGCCGCGTCCACGGCCGCAATGTTCTCCATGGTTTGGGAGGCCACCTGGCCCAGACTGTCGCCGGTGAAGATGGCCTGGCCGCGGCCCTGACGGGCCAGGGTTTCTGCGATGCGGGCCATGAACCGGCGGAAGACCACCAGTTCGTACCGTTGCTCTTTGGGGGAAAGGTCCAGGGTGGCGGCCTGGAAGTGGTGGTAGGGGAAGTAGTGCACCCGAAGTCGCGGCAGATAACGGGCCAGATGGCGGGCCAGTTTGCCCGCGCGCCCCTCGTCCGCGTAGCGGGCCTGGGTAAAGGCGTGGAAGTGCACCAGTTCCACCTCCACGCCGCGGCGGGCCATGTACCACGCGGCCATGACCGAATCGATACCGCCGGAGAACAGTCCGAAGGCCCGTCCTGTGCTGCCCACGGGCAGCCCATGGTGACCGGGATGCTTTCGGTGGTAGAGAAAAGCCCGGCCCGGTACCAGTTCCACGTGCAGCGTGACCTGAGGTCGGCTCAGGTTGACCTGCCATCCCAAGGCCTGCACCACGGACGCGCCCAGTTCTCGTTCCAGGGTCAGGGTGTTCCAGGGGAAGGCTTTGTCCGCGCGGCGGGCCCGCACCGCGAAGGTGGGGTCCTGGTCGAAGTCCTGCCGGGCCTGGCGGGCCAGGACGACGATGGCCTCGCGCAGGGCCTGGGGCGTGGGGTTTTCCACCACCAGCGGCCGGGCCCACCAGGCCACGCCGAAGACCAGGGAAAAGTCCAGGTCGTCGCGAGGGCTTTCCACCAGCAAACGCCCATGCAGGGAGCGTACTCGCGCCACCGGCAACTGGACCTGGATGTTGCGCTTCAGTTGGTGGATGAAATCCGAGCGGTTTTTGCCTTTCAGGCCGATTTCGCTGCCATAGTGCACCAGGTAAAGAGGCATCCGTGCTCTCCTCGTGGGTCTGCAGGAGCGGTTTCCAAAGCGCTGCCTTCCGGGCGTAGGATACCAGAAAGCGCGGCCGTTGGCTGGGACGGCTTGCCAGGGCTATGCTTCTTCCCAGGGTTTGAAACCTTCCCCCAGAACCTCATGGGCCTGGCCGACCACCATGAAGGCGTGGGGGTCGATTTCCCGGACCAGGGCTTTCAATTTGGGCACATCGGTGCGGCTGAGCACACAGTAGACGATGGGGCGCTGCTGGCCCGTGTACGCCCCCTGGGCCGGGATGAGGGTCGCGCCCCGGTCCAGGCGGTGGAGGATGGCCTCGGCCACTTCTTGGGGCCGGGTGGTGATGATGAGCGCGGTGCGGGCGATGTTGGCGCCCTGGTGCACGCCTTCCGCGGTCAGACCCGCGATGTACAGCACCACCAGCGCGTACATGGCCTTTTCCCACCCGAAAGTGGCCCCCGCGGCCAGCAGCACCGCCGCATCCGCGGTGAGGTAACTCTGGGCCATGGGAATGCCCCAGCGCCGGGCCAGGATGCGGGCCAAAATGTCCGTGCCGCCGCTGGTACCTTTGCCCCGATAAATCAACCCGGCGCCGATGCCCGAGAGCACGCCGCCGTAAAGCACTTGCAAAATGGGCTCCTGCGTCAGTTGGGGTATCTTCCACAGCAAGGGGACCAGGTCCACCACGGTGGAAAAGGCGAACACGGTGAGCACCGTGCGCCAGGCGAAGCGGGGTCCGCCCAAATAGCGCCAGCCCAGGAAGAACAGGGGCACGTTGAAGGCAAAGGTCATAGCCCCGATGGGCCAGCCGGTGTAATGGTGGAGCACCAGGGCCAGCCCGCTGACGCCGCCGGCGGCCAGGTCCGCGGGGATGAGGAAGAACACCATGGCCAGGGCCAACACCGTAGCACCGGCTACCAGATAGAACAGATCGCGCATCAAACGCCAGGAAAGGAGCATGGTATTCGTCTCCCTGGAGGCATATCCTCCGATGGAAGGCTTGCAACGAAGGCTGTGGCTGCGGGTTTCGAAGCGGTGTTGCGTCGGCACCCTTTTACGGTGTCAACGGAGCCACCCGGCCCTGAGCCAGATTTTCCCAGAGTTCCAGGGCCGCGGTCATCCGTCCGGGGGAAAGCACCCGGCCCGGGTCTTGGATGCGTATGGGCAGCACCACCCGACGGGTGGTCTGGGTTCGGAAGGTGTTCCGGGTCTTTTCCACAGCCTCCAACCAGGTGAGGGGACGCAGTACCAGGTCAACCTCGGCACCCGTAGGCGGCGCACCATCCCAGAGCACCGCGGCTTTGGCCTGCTTCACGCAGCCGATGACCGAGGGGGGTGGATTGCCCACCAGGTAGGCCACTTCCACGAAGAGTTCCCGCTGGGCATAACGACACAAGTTCTCCCAGGAGGCCGGGTCCTCGGGATTGGGAGCCTGAAGCACCACCGGATAGCCTGGACTGGGCGGTTTTGGAGGCCGACACAAGCCGCAATAGTAGCGCCCGCCCTGGCGGAACGCGGCAGCGACTTGCGTATAGGCATCCCCTTGAGGAGCCAAAAGGACGCTGCGCCAGTTGGGCGCCAGCAACATGCCCACATACCCGGCCAGAAACGCCCGATAAGGGTGCTCTGCAAAGGTGGTGTCCATGACGCGCATATTTTCGGGAAGGTCCTCCGCCCAGCGGCCCATGACCATGATGGGCACGGTGGGCACTTCCCGGGCCAGGGGCGCGAGGGTTTCCGGTGTCCAGGGTGGCAAGGCCCAGACTTCGCCCAGGTTTGGGATGGCGCGCGGGGGTTCGGTGCCTTGTTCCACGTGAAAGTCGGTCCCCAACAGGTTTCGGGCTTGCTCCACCAGAGCGGGGTCGGTATCCGCATGGAGCCACAGGTACAGGGTGGGGCGCGGTGTTGTGGGGGTGGCGCGTATGAGTTGGGTGGTGGGGCGGGTGTGGGGGCGCTGTTGGGTGGGGTGCGTTCGGGGCTTGGGGTCTGGAGGAGTGAGGTCGGGGGCGCGTGGTGTCGGAGGGAGCCAT
>JALWJZ010000069.1:102484-102711 GCA_026996855.1 Anaerolineales bacterium | reverse complement strand
GCTGGGCAAGCCTCTGCCGCCCTGGTGGGAGCCCGAAGACATCCCCCGTCTGCTTCCCCATCTGCCTCAAGACCCGGTGGCCCTCTACGGCCGCGGCCCCACCTGGCTGGCCGCGGCGGTGGCCGCGCACCTCGCGCCCCGGCCCATGACCATTTTCGACGCCTATTTCGGCTGGGTGCGGGTGCCGGACCTGACCCCCGATGCTCGGGCGCCGCTGGCGCTGGAGG
>JALWJZ010000069.1:0-102474 GCA_026996855.1 Anaerolineales bacterium | reverse complement strand
GAAATTGCCCCGCTGGGTGTATGCCGCGTACGCCCGGGCCCTGGCTCCGCAGGTGCCGCGGCTGGCCGTATGGGAGCCCCGACGGGAACGCGCCGTTTACCTGGGCCGCCAGCGGCGGGAGGCTTGAGGAACAACGGCCTACGGCTTGGTTTCGGGGGAAGGCTGCGGAGGAGAAATTCAGCGAAGCAGGCATGGTCTTGCACGAGGCAAATAGAGGGCGTTTTCGCCTTTCAAAACCCAAGCCTACCGCCAAGCCCACCGGCCCTCGAAGTGTCGGAGGGCTCGGACATAGAAGAGGTCTGGCGCTGTCGTCATGCATCATTTTCCTGAGGTCCCTGGAGGTACCCCCAGGGGGCAAGGTATGCTTGCCGCAAGGCGCTCACCACCCGCGTGCCCGGTTCGTACATGATCATGGCCTGTGAAAGTCGATAGCCCGCGGCCGACTGCCGTTCCCAGCCCAACACAGGCTCTACGGGGCCCTGCAGGTTGACCACCGCCTTGGAACCGTTCGCATCCGCGGCCAGCGCGTGCACGGGGAGGCGGATGTGGTTTTCCCCTCCTTCCCCTGCGTTTTCTCGGCTCTCGATTACGACTTCACCGTCTTTTTCATCCCAATGCCATCCGTTGCCCCAATGTGGCAAATCGCCGGGACCGCGCCCGTTTGCCTCCCAGTTCGCGGGTTCCACCAGCCGAAGGCGTCCCCAGCCGTAGGTGCGTTCCCCGCCGATTTGGAGGCGCTGGAGGGCCGTTTGCCAGTTCAAAGGGATGGATTGTCCGTTGACCTGGATGTTGCCTTGCACATCCTTGTGAACCCACAAATCCCCCACCAGGTAGACGGGGCGGCCTTCGCGGGTGTAGGGGGCAATGAACTCCACTTCGTGCAAGGAACCCTCGTCTGCGGTACGGGATGTGGGCATCTGGGCGGTGCCGACCCGGCTGTCCAGGTAGAGGTAGTCCCAGTGGGCGGGGTCACTCCAGGGGAAGTGGGGGGCCCAGCCCGAAGTGCGGCCTTCATACGTGGGCCACAGATAGCCGAAGCGGAAGGATTGTTTCAGTACCGCACCCACTCGCCGGTAAGCCTGCGCGTTGGGGGCCTGACCGGCCAGATGGACCAGACGCTCGGTGAGCGCGGCCCAGAGGTTCTTGCCGGGCACGTAGCGGCGGGTTTGCATCAGGTTGCCCGTCTTGCGGTACCCGATGTGCAGGGGGCTTTCCAGGCGGAAGAGCAGGCGGTAGTGGGTCCAGGTCATGTCGCTTTCTCCCTTTTGACTTCACACCGAGCCACAGAGGACACGGGGAGGGATTTCTGTGCTCTCTGTGCCTCTGTGTGAGATCACTCCTCGCTAACCCAACGCCTTGGCATGGTAACGGGCATAGACGAGTGTTTGCTCGTACAGGTCGCGGACCAGGAGGAGGGTGTCCAGGTCAGTGGTGAGGTTAACGATTTGCTCCAAGACGTTCTCCTTCGCTTCAAGTGCTTTTTTCCAAGAAGCCACTCGCTCTTGCTCTATACCGATCCGCTTGACCGGCTCTTCCTGCAAGGCATTCCATAAACGTGCCACAATACAGGCGGCAGCTTTTTGAATAGGTTTTTTCTCGCCACTCTGGCTGTAAAGGTACAAATACAGTGCATATACGCCTTGTGCCTGTAACACGCCCAGCGCCTTTGTCATGAGATTTTCCAAATCCTTTGCATTCACACCAATGGTTGAAGTCCCTTCATGGACAATTCTCTGCGCGGTCTTGGCCGCCAGATAATCCAGGGTTCTCATCGTGCACCTCCTGAAAGTTGCTCACGGAGCCACAGAGGTCACGGGGAGGATTCCTCTGTATCCTCCGTGCCTCCGTGGGCGTCGTCTTCATTGGGACAGGGGCTATCCAAAGTTCCATCGGCCTTGACCGGGCAGGCCGTCAACTTCCGAATGCGCCCGAAGCCCCGCGTTCCCATGCCGCCCACGCCCAGGTGCTCGGTCCATTCGAGGCCGGCTTGGATTACGTCAATGGGACTTTTCCAACCACGTGGCTGCCCATTTATTGTTTCTGGCTGGGAGGGGTTATTTGTATCTGGATACAATGGTCCTCCTCGTTGATCGTTGTCATGCCATTCGCCCTGGTTGTCTTGGTATGCCTTCCAAATGATGCCTTGATTCTGCCATGGAGTTTTGTCCCGGTAATCACTCACCACCACATCCATCCAGAGGATGGTGGCCCGGGGGATGGCTTCGTAGGTGAAGAGCGCGCCCTCTTTGGCCGCGCCCGTCTCCGGGTTGATGGCCACCGAGGTGCGCACTTCCAGGTTGCTGTTCACGATTTGGGAGAAGAGTTTGTCCGAGACCAGGACGACGCGGTTGCGTATTTGTTCGGGGATGTCCTCCCAACTCGCGTTCGTTATTGAAGGGAAATTGCCTTCCCGGCCAACCATCAACCAGCCAAGGTTGAGTGGTTTGTCTGTGGGAAGTTCGCTGTTGGTTCCTCCCCAGCGGGCCTTACCTGGGGAAACCTGGTGGGACCCAAAGCCGGCGGCCTCCAAAGCCAACGGGCCGGTCACCCACACGGGGCCGACCATGGAGTACACGGGGAAGAGCAGGATGCGCGCGTCGCCGATGGCGACCACGCCGGCGCGGCCGCCTTCCCGGTCCCGGGCATAGCCGAAGGTGTAGCAGATGGGGCAGGTGGGCCGTCCGCAGTGTTTGCGGCCCTCTTGCTGGCCCTGGCCCGCGCATTGGGGTTTGCCGTAGCGGTGCGCGGCGTAGGTCCGTATCACGCCGTGCAGGCTGGAGCCCGGGATTTTGGGCAGGTTCGTGCCCGGCTCCCGGACGATGGGGTTATCCACCCGGCCCAGACGCGCGCCACCCGTGCCCACGTGCACGGGGTCCACGGTCATGAGGAAGAAGCGGTAGGTCTTGGGGTCATGGGTCATCACTTGCCTCCTTCATCAAAATTTTCGCACGGAGCCACAGAGAACACAGCGTTTCTCCCCGTGTTCTCCGTGCCTCCGTGTGAGCATTACGTCTTTTCCTCCCCAACCGGTCGCTGTTTCATGATGTGGTAGAAGAGTTCCACCGCGTCGGCCAGCAGGCCGGTGACGGCCCAGTGGGTGAGGCGGGCCATCTCGTCCTTTGTGGGTTTGGTGGCCCATTGCGCGTTTTTCAGCACGCTTTCGCAATGGCGGCGGAAGGTCACATCCTGCAGGGAATCCTGGGGGTTTTGGAACCATTCCGCCCGCTTGGTTTCGATGAGGTCCCGCACTGCGTGCAGTTGGGATGTGCTCAGACGTTTTATCCCTTTCTCCCGGTCGCCCGCCAGCATCTCCCAGCACGCGACCAGGTCGTCCAGTTCGTCCAGGAGGTAGGGCCGGCGGAGGGTGCCGCGGCGTCGGCCGCATTGGTCGTAGGCGATTTCGAAGCGCGTGCCGCCGTGGTCGAGCCAGATGAAGTCAAACGTGGCGGGGGTGAAGTAGATGACGTCGCCGGGCCGGAGTTTGGAAACGTGGACCAGCCAGGGATGGTTTTCGTTCCAGGGGTTCGTGGCTTTGTAGTAAAGGTTTCGGTCGCTGGGTTCGTCCTCTTGTTCAAGAAAAGCGAAGGGATACCACCAGTCCTGCGTCACGCCGTCGCCCATGACCGCGGGGACGTACCAGGTAATGGTTTCTTCAAAGCATCGGTCCCAACGTTTCAAAACGATGCGGCGCCACTTATCGAATTGTTTAGTTTGTTTTTTCAGGCTCCGGGGTTCCGCAATGAGGTGACGCAAAGCTTGGCGATCTTGCTTCGGAACCTGTTTTGTGGGACGCAAGGTTGCCCATGAGTCCGGCCCTTCAGGAAACGTTTCGGGACAAACCATCCATCCGCTGATTCGCCCATGCGCAAATTCGCTCCGCAACATCCTACGCCCCGCATCCAAAATCGTGCGCAACGGTTGGTGGGCGTCGGCGAAGACGATGCCCAGGTGCAGGGGCAGGCGGTTGCGGACTTTGCCCATTTCCCGCTCGTACTTGGCCTTGATGGCCCGCACGACCTCCAGGGCCTTGTCCGCGGGCACCAGGGCCATGAAGGTGCGGGGTTCGGCGAGGATGGGGATGAGGGGGGTGTAGGTGCTGTTTTCAATGATAGATACATTGCCATCGGCTATAGAGAAGGTGCCGAGCACCTGAGCCCTCCCGCCATAATGGGAAGGCTCTTCAAGGGTTACCGCTGAGACCTCTGTCAATTTTCGCTGTACAAAGTGTGCGGCTTCCTGGTGGAGGCGGGTTCGATAATCCTGCTCTGATTCATTTTTCTGCCTGGAGGGAATCTGCCAGCCCAGGAGCGCCGCAATGTAAACCAAATTCTCCGCGGTAATGAGCCGACGAGCCTCCGGGTCCCACACCACGGCCATTTTCACGCCCTGGGGGAAACGCAATTCATAAGCGTGGTACTTGCCGAGTTCCCCCTGTACCCCTTCCGGAATACCCAGAATTTCCAGCCTCGGCCCGGCCTGGCCGATGACTTTCCCGGCCACCGAGTCTTCCAGGCTCAACGGCCCTTCCCAGAGGTCTTCGAGGTTCAGCCCGTTGCTGTTGCAGAAGTCCCGCAATTCCTGGGGCGGTGCATCGGTGGGCGCGACGTCCTGCCAGAAGCGGCGGGTGGTCTCCCAGACGCGGCGGAGGCGGGAGTAGGAGATAGGCTTGGGGCCGAGAACAACTTCATGCGTTTCGCCTTTTTCGTCGGTCACCTGTACTTTGTGATTTGTTGCCCCAGAAGCCGCGGATGAGCGCTTGAACATTGCCAAGGATTCCACCAGGGTGCCATCCAGCCAGTGCTCCAGGGGGAAATAGCCCACGATAAGGGCCAGACGGCCGTTGGCATCGGCCACTTCGTCCAGCCATACGGTTTCGGGGCGGCTATTCCAGAAGCGTTTCTGTGAGGATTTATGGACACCCTGGGCCCAGGTTTTGGCCCGGTCCACACGGCGTTCCAGGCATACGCCGCACATTTTGCGGGAGATGGCCTTCTCACGATTGTTGTCATCTTCTGCCCCAAACCCTAAAGGTCGCAAGCCGCACACGGAGCATATCTCTTTGGTATCCTGCCAAGCGTCTTGAAGCGTTTTAGCGTGCGCCTGTAACCACAATCCCTGCTTTTGTTCATCGGCCAGGAGGTCGCCCAGGGATTTTTCTCCCGCCGCCTTGGTAGATTTCTGGGTATATGTGAAAAGCGGAATTTCCGGCGGCAGGGTGAGGTCACCCTGGGAGAGTTCAACAACGGCCTGGCGTAGGTAGTCCTCCAGGGACTGCTTGGGTGTTTGTGAAGCACGTAGATATGCCTCACGAAGGACATGCGTATCGTTGGAATCTTTGGGAAGTTGAAGCGCCGACAATGGAATTGGGTCTTGGCCGTTTTCATCTCGCAAGAAAGTCAAGAACACCGGCCCGTTTTCATCCCGGTAGACCTCGCCGGCCAGAGGGAACTCCCATTCCAGGATATCTTGAAGGGCGTCGTATATCTGCGTGAGCCATGCACGGCGGGCCAGCAGGTCAGGAATGTCGTTGGATTGGGCAAGATACGCTAGGCCATCAATACGGAGGGGGAGGAGTTGGGGGCGGAACCATCGGGTAAATCTCTCATCGTTGCTGCGGGGAAATTGACGATTGTCTGTCAAATCAGGAGTTGTCAATATGCTCCACGAGGCCAAAATCTTAAACAGAATCGCAGTTGAAATGGAATGATCCCATAAAGTGATATCGTTAACCGAAAAGCGAGTATCTCCACAGGCTTTTGTAGTAATGAGGCGAAGGGCTATTCGATGCGGTTTTCGAAGGGCTTCCAAACAAGGATTTCTGTTAGATATTTGCACGCTTTGTATTAGACATCGAAATAATCTATCAAGACAGTCCTTTCGTTGTTCGCTAAATTGGGTCGGGCCAGCATAATAGAGAGGCCAAGGAGGCGATTGAGGTTTGCATTCAAGGTTAGAACTGTCCTCAACTCTTCTGTATGCCCAAAATGCCCATCCGAAAGGTGATGTTATCGGAATAAACTCCCGTATGGGTTGTACGCCTTCTGAAATAATCTCGTCACGGTCCCACTTGCTATCCAGACGGTCGATTCGCTGTGATAATACAATCCACAAGCCATCGTTTGTTTCGTTCGCGCCGTGATGTTTTGTGATGATATTGGCTAAGGAAGCCCCTGTTTGCCCAGGAAGCGAAACTTGCCATACTATTGGGTTGAGGGAAGGATGTTCAAGGATATGTTTGTAATGACTAAATCGCGTAGCATAGTGAGGAGGTTTATAGCCGCGAATAAATTTGGCTTGGTGTCCGGGTTGTAACTTTCCTATGTCATGCAAAAACATGAACAAGGCAGCTTTCAAAATTTCCTCTCGTTGAGTGAGAATATCATCGAGATTATATGATCTGCCCATTGCTTAGCCTCCGGTCGAGAAATATCCCTTCCTGGCCCAAAACGTCTTCCATAGTCGGTAGACCGGCCTGGGCAGGTTCAGATCGTCCGGCAGGGCCGCCACTTCCCGGAGGTCCAGGGTGCGGATGTCCTCCGTGCGGCCGTGGAGAAGCACCTGGCGGATGTACCACCGCCGCTGGACCGGGTCGTTCAGGTCCAGGTCGTCCGTGCTCCAGACCAGGTGGCGGGGGAAGGGCACTTGAGTCTCCTTGGTTTCAATGTTTTCACACAGAGGCACGGAGGACACGGAGAAGATTTATCTCTGTGCTCTCTGTGCCTCCGTGTGAGTATCTAATTTCCCGTTGATAATGCGAAAGATGCCATCCTTCATGCGCGCGGCGCCGAAGTTCAAGAGATACCCCAATCTCAGGCCTGTAAGTCTGAGGTACGTGAGCACCTGCTTCTTGTGCGCGGGGTGCACTTGCTCGACAGACTTCAACTCCACGATCACCTTGCCTTCCACAATCAGGTCCGCGCGAAAGGCTTCTTCAAACCGGTAGCCATCGACTTCAATGGCTATTGGAACCTGGCGTTCCACCCGTAGGCCTTTCTGCCGCAGACGATGGGCCAGCAGCACTTCATACACGCTCTCTAACAGTCCTGGCCCAAGGTCTTTGTGCAGTTCTATAGCCGTTTGCACAATGATTGTGCCAATTTGATTCTCGTGCATAACCTATGTCTCCAAGGGATTTTCACACAGAGGCACAGAGGACACGGAGGATTTTTATCCCTGTGTTCTCTGTGCCTCCGTGTGAAAATTTTCAATTTTCGCCACACCATACCCGCTGCTGGTCTTGGCGCCGAAGCCGTATGTGGTGAGCATGGCGCGGATGCCTTGTACCACTGCTTCCAGATCGGCTTTGCAGGTTGTCTCGTCCTTTGGGCCACCGCCGATGGGGACATAGAGCAGGGTGAAAATACCGCTGGTCTCCGGGGGCACACACTCAAAGTAAATGGGGTGCTTCCCCGCGCCCTTCTTCCGGTCGTGGGGGTTGATGATCTCCTGGCCGATGCGGTCGAAGAAGGTGGGGTAGAAGTGGAGGCGGCCCTGGAAACTCTCAATATCCCCAACGCGATACCCATTCTCACGCAACGCGCTTTCAAATTCCTCAGCAACAACTTTCGTTTCCCGTTCCAGCCGTTCTCGCCATTGTCTTGTTGCTTCCTTACCATTTTCTTGGGGCGGTGGGCCTACGCGGAACCGTGCCAGGGTACGGTTGAGAAACTCAGCCGTGCCATCCTTTTCATTGCCGAAAAGGCGATACATTTGAAGTCGCTTTTCGACAAACTCGTCTTCGTTTATTTCACCTTCCCCAAAAGCCATGACCAGTTCCCGCACCATGGCCGCCCGCAGCGCGCCCTTCCACTGGCTGGGGGCCACGTAGGGCACCTTGAAGACCCATTCCTTCTTGACAGGGTTGTCCAGGATGTAGAAGTCCACATCGTCCTTGCTGATGTAGGGCTTGCGCAGGGTGAAAGTGACCTGAACGGCCCAGGTGCCGGGCGGGAAGCGGGAGAGGTCGGGGAGGGCGGGGACTACTATAGTTTGCTGATAGACAAGACCAAGGACAGACGCCATCCACCTTACGCGGTTTCGCAGAAAGTTCTGAAATTCACCTTGTGGATCCGCAAGATTCCCAGCATAATACCACCATTGCAGGCCGTTTTTGCCCTTGGCGTAATCTTTGCATTTGGTCTTGGCGCATTTCTCTTCGGAAGCCAAAAGTTGGGCCAACATATGTTGTCGGACGGCCTGGTTTTCTAACAATTCCCATGATAACTGACCATTTTGTCGCTCAGGTGGCTGCGGTGGCTCTCCGTTACGCTGAGATTTTCCAACAAAGTAATGGATGAGATTACGTTTCTGAGGCTCATTGTACAAATCAAACTCTGCCCAAAATTCACGCTTCATCGGCGCCTCCTTGTTCTTGAGTCAGCCTCGCGGCCTTCGCCACCACCCGCCGGGCGATGGCCAGGGCTTCGCGGGCGTCTTCTTCGGAGAAGAGTTCCCAGGGCGTCAAGCCGTGGGTTTCGTCGCCGTAGTCGGTCTGGATGTGGATAGTGGCCAAATCCAAGCCTTGCACGATGTCCACCAATTCCTGAACATCAGTCCGCATGGTCTGGGGAATGTCGCCCTCTTCCAGCATCATGCGCAGAACATCTGTGGGGGCGTGGGTTCGTGGCACAGGAGCAAACAAGGCGATGACGGCCTTCAGTGCATTTTCCACGGCCAGTTGCGCGTGGGCGACGCACGCTCGCCAGCGGCCAAGGGAAGCGTCCTGTTCGGCCTCTTGCAGGAACCCCCGGGCCAGGCGAAACCTGTATGTGACGGGCGAACTCATAGGGCAAGGGCCTCCCGAAGACGTTCGTACCACGGCTTCTCGTGGGAAGACGATCTCCAGAGATAGTGCCCCCGGCGGAATTCCCGGCGCAGGCCTGCCTTTTGAAGGCTTTGCCGCACCCGTTCCAGGAAGCGGCTCATACGGCCATGGGCATCGTAGAGAATCTGCCCATCCAGCGCCACGTCCAGCGTAAGGGAGGAAAGATGCGTGTACCATTCTTCGGGGGTTTTGAGCAAGACATCCACGCCCGGCTCAGGACGGCCGGCTTGCTCAAGAAACCATTGCCATCGCTTCAGCGGGCTTCGGGGCAGGCCCTGGACCACGACGAGCAGGTCCCAATCGCTTTCGGGCCGGGCCTCGCCCCGGGCCCGGGAGCCGAAGAGCACCACCGCTTCCAGGCGCTCGCCCAGGGTTTGTTGCAGGTGTTCAACAAGCCGGTGCAGGTCTTGCTCGTTCATCGCCTTTTCCACAGAACTCACACAGAGCCACAGAGAGCACAGAGAAGTTTCTATTATTTCTCTGTGTTCCCCGTGTCTCCGTGTGAAGTTTGTCCGCAATCCTCCAAGAGGGCTTTCAGGTAAGATTCTCTATCGTTATCGCCTCGCTCAAACCAGCACACTTGCGCTGGCATCAGATTGAGGGCCGACCACAGCGCGCCGTTTTGGGCCGAATGCCATTGGCGTGCGTTGGAACGATTGACACCCAGAACACTTCGCAACTTCCGCAGGAGTGAGGCACGCTGTTGGCTGTGTTGATCCCGTTGATCTTCCGGGAGCCATCCCCAAAGGCGTATTTCCCTCTCTTGCTCATTTATGTAGTATGCCCACGAAATGCGAATTTTACTTTGGATGCGTTTTGCATCGTGAACAACTTCCGGGTTATCCAGTGAGACCCTTCCAGTCTTGCACCACCAGCGATTTTGGTCTTCTCTATCCGGTCGCACCGGAGTACCGCAATAACCACACACGGGGCTTTTACCCTGCACTGTCCCAAACACAAACCTACACCAATCACTTTCGCCACCACCATTGCATATGGAGTGAAACTCCTGGACGTTGGGAAATCTATAGCCGTAACGTAAACGCGAACGTAGGATTGGTGCGATTGGAAACATCTTATGACACTCCACCCAGTACTGAAGCCGGGAGAGGGGCAAAGGATTGGAAATTCCATAGGGGCCAGGGGGTTGCCGTTGAGGATCGCCTGTCCACGTTGCTTCTTGTTCAGGAATTTGGCCTTGACTGAGCCACCGCACCTCTGACAATTGTTCCCACCATTCCCCCGAAGCCGATGACGCATCTGGAGAAAACCGTACTTTAGCGAAGAACATATTGGTAAGTGCAGGCAATATACCTTGATATTGGTTGCCGTTTGATGATCCCCCTCTCCACCACCATTGACCTACCCAGCTTGAGCATTGCTGAAGGTTAAGAGGGGCAATGTCCCTGCTCTCCCTCAAAAATTCCCGCCAACACTGGCCTGCTTCCTTGCGGTGTCCATTGATGGAAAGAATTTGAAACACGCCATACCCCAACGAAGTCTTCGCGCCCAGGGCGCCCCATTTCTCCATAAAAAGCAAGACAGGCAAAATTTCACACCACAGCACCTCTTTGTCGCCAATGAACTTCAATTCCAACTCGCCATGATAGCCGCCGCGCAAAAGCCACCCACCGGTCCGGTAAGGATTTCTTCTGTCGGGATGCACTCGCCCGCTGAGGAACATGCCTTCGGTAATGTCAAATTCGCCTTCAAGGGGACGTGCTTCCAGCCGAAACCTTCTCCGCCAGCCCGTAGTCCCGAACACCTTGCACGCGTCGCAAATGCCGGCTTCATCCAGGGCTTCCCACCAGTCTTTGCCTTGCTGCCGGGCACGCTCATAGCGACGCAGGCGTTCGCCCGTAAATTCGTACTCATGTCCCGTCGGGTCACACGCGTATCCCCCCAGCCCCCGCACGATGGCCTCGTACCACCAGCGCAGGGAGCCGATGAGCCCCGTTTCGTGGATGCGGTCCATGGTGCCGTCGATGCCCCCGGTCCACAGGGGCGTGCGGGTGCGGATGTGGATGGTGAGGGAATCCGTCATAGGGGTGCCTCCTTCCAAAAGAGAAGACACGATTTCCCCGCATGACCGTTCGAATGTTGTTGGAAGACTGGAATACAATTATCAGTATAACATAGGGTTTTGATTTCCGTTATGGTCGCGCCGGAGTTTCATACATTTTTCACGATTTTGGCCCGGGCGTTTTTCAAAAACGGCGAAAGCCATCGCATTTTCTCACGGAGGCAAACACGAAGAAAATTTTAGCCTTCTTCAGCCTATTCTCTGTGTCCCCGTGGCTCTGTGTGAGCATGTGTCAGCACATGAAAAATGCCTAATTTTAGCCCTCCCTCTTCATCACCACCTTTAGTTTTGGTACGGCTTCCGGTATTTCCCCCTCCATGGCCCTTTGGGCCAGGGTACGCAAGGCCGCCACATCCCGGCGCAGGGCCGCCACGTCGATCCCCAGCACCACCTCGGGCCAGGGGGCCAGGTGGCGCAAGGCCCGGCCCGCGACCTTCCAGGCCCCCCGCCAGTTGCCCCGCTCCAGGTGATACGCCGCCACCGCGGCCTGCAACAGCCCCCGGTACAGTTCCCGTATCGGCCCGGGCTCGGCCCGCCAGGCTGCTTCCAGCACCTCGTGGGCTTCGAAGTATTCTCCACGGTTGACGAGGGCAATGCCCCGTTCGACGTCCACCGGCAATCGAAGGTGGGTCATGGGAGGTGGCCTTCCTTCGAGATGGGGTGGCCCTGCTTTCCACAACGAAATTGAGCGGCAAAGGAAAACGGAGCGTTTCGATGGTTGCCTCCGACTTCCGTCGTTTCCTCCTTTGATTTTACATTCGCAACCTTAAATTTGTGCCCCTTGCCTTCCCCCGTGGGCGCTTTGCGGGTATACTTGGGGCAGAACGGGACAAAATGGGAGATTTTGGGACGCCGGGCCTATCCCGGCGTTTCGTCGTAATGATGGGAAGCGAACATATGTTCTTGGGCGAATTTCGTCACTCGCTGGACGATGCCGGCCGTTTGACCCTGCCCTCGGCTTATCGGGCGTTGCTGCCGGGGGATGTGTACATTGTACAGGGTCTGGACGAAAACCTCATGGTGTTGCCGCCGGAACGGTTCCAGGTGCTGTACCGGCAGTTGCAACGGTTGAGCCTCACCGACCCGGTGGCCCGGCAATTGCGGCGTTTGGTGTTCGCGGCCGCGGCCAAAACCCGGGTGGACCGGGCGGGGCGCATTCGCATTCCCCAAGACCTGCGCCGCCGCGCCGGCCTGGAAAAGGACGTGGTGGTGGTGGGTGTGGGCGATTATTTCGAGTTGTGGTCGCCGGAGGGATGGCAGGCCCAGCAGGCCCTGCTGGAAGACGCGGAAGCCAATGCCCAGCGTTTCGCAGTGTTTCACCTGGCCTTGAGCGAGGATGGGAGCGAGGAAAGCGCAGCGCCACCCGGGCCCGCGGCGTGAAGAGGAGGGGAGGGACCATGGGCCGTCTACCGGGCGCCGCCTTTCACCAGCCGGTCATGGTGGAAGAGGTGGTGCGGGCCTTGCAGGTGCATGACGGGGGCCGATACGTGGACGCCACCGTGGGCACCGGGGGCCACGCGCAGGCCATCCTGGAGGCCGCGCCCCGGGTACGCCTTTTGGGCCTGGATGTGGACCCCGACGCCCTGGCCCTGGCCCGGGAGCGGTTGGCCCCCTATGGTGACCGGGTCGTGCTGCGTCGGGCTTCGTACACCCGGCTCCCCACCGAACTGGCCCGCCTGGGCTGGGAGGAGGTGGACGGCATCGTG
This sequence comes from Anaerolineales bacterium, assembly GCA_026996855.1. Lineage (GTDB taxonomy): Bacteria > Chloroflexota > Anaerolineae > Anaerolineales > DRMV01 > S139-71. The sequence goes on along the minus strand of JALWJZ010000069.1, from coordinate 89,861 downwards.
GCCGACCTGGGCGTGTCCTCCCTGCAACTGGATCGGCCCGACCGGGGCTTTTCCTTTCGGGAAGCGGGTCCCTTGGACATGCGCTTCGACCCGGAGGCCCCGGTGACCGCAGCGCAACTGGTGAACACCCTGACCGAGGAGGCCCTGGCCGAAATTTTCTGGAAGTACGGCGAAGAGCGGTACGCCCGGCGCATTGCCCGGGCCATCGTGCGGGCCCGACCCCTGCACACCACCCGGGAACTGGCCGACCTGGTGGCCCGAGTGGTGCCTTTCCAGCGGCCGGGTTTTCATCCCGCGACCCGGGTGTTTCAGGCGCTGCGCATTGCCGTGAATCGGGAATTGGAGAACCTGGAGCGCTTCCTGCCTCTGGCCATCGAGGCTTTGAAACCCGGAGGACGCCTGGCCGTAATTGCCTTTCATTCGCTGGAGGACCGCATCGTCAAGCATGTTTTCAAAGAAGAGGCCCGGGGTTGCGTCTGCCCGCCTTCGGTGCCGGTGTGTCAATGCGGGCGCACACCCAGGGTGCGCATCGTGAAGCCCTTTCCCATGCGGCCTTCGGAAGAGGAAGTGCGGCGCAACCCCCGGGCCCGAAGCGCCCGATTGCGCGTGGTGGAACGGTTGTAGTCCCGGTTTCGTAACCCGGTTGAAACGCTTCGTTGGTGGTGCATCATGACCGTCGCTTCGTCCGCATCCCAGGGTCCTCGTCCCCGCTGGTGGCTGCGCCGTCTGCGGGAAGGGTGGCACCGCTGGCGGCGGCTCAAATTGCAAATTTTGTGGCCGGTGGTCCTGGTGATGGTGGCTTTGGGTTCCCACATGTATCTGGCCAATCGCGCGGTGATGCGGTGGCATCAAATTCAGCGTTTGCGCAGCCAAAACTGGACCCTGTGGTGGGACATTCAGGACCTGCGCACGCATCTGGAAGTGCGACGGCGTCAGGCCATGGAAGACTTTGTGAAAACCCGCGATTGGCTTTGGCCCCAGCCCCAAGAGGTGCTTTACGTGACCCAGGAAATAGCCGGAGCCTCCACCGATTCCTGGAACACCAGTGGTTGGGTGCTTCCACCCTTCCCAGAACCCGGCGAGATGCCAGGTGTGCCCGAGGCGTACATGCACTCCCTGGTCGATTGGTTGCACATTTGGTGGCAAAAGCACGGCCGTGTGTGGTGGCAGGAGGGCGGCCCATGAGCACCCTTCGACCCTTTCGGGCCTGGTCGCCCCAAGGCACTTCCGCCGCTTCCCCCGAGGTCCACATGGGCTTCTCTTTTCCCATGTTGTGGATGTTGGGGGTTTGGTTCACCGTGCTGGCCGTGGGCATCGGCGCCCGGCTGATATGGTTCCAGGTAGGCCCGGAGTGGCGCCTCGAACGGCAGGACCCTTCCCGTACCCTGGCGTTGCAGTACCGTACCTACACCGTGCCCCGCGGCGTCATCGTGGACCGTTACGGAACCCTCCTGGCCAGCAACCGCTTCGTTTACCAGTTGGATGTGGTGCCCGCGGGCATCCGGGACCCCTACCGGGTGGCCCTGGCCCTGTCCAGCATTTTGGGTATGCCGGTGGACGACCTGCTGGAGCGCCTGACCCTGGACGCGCCCGTGGTCATGCTGACCATGCATTTGAGTCGCCTGCAAAAGGAAGCCCTGGAAGAGCGTTTGAGCGCATGGTACCGGCAAGGCGCGGACAGCCCCATCGACCCTCTGGACTGGGACATCTTTCGCCTGACCCCGCGGCTTTTGCGGGAATACCCCTACGGGGACCTGGCCTCCAACGTGCTGGGCTTCGTTTCCCAGCGGCAGGATGTGTACGACCCTTTGATGACGCCTTTGGTGGGAAATTTCGGCGTGGAGGGCTTTTACAACGACTGGCTGTATCGTCGGCCTGTGTTGGAAGCCGTGGCCTACGACCCCTTCAGCATGCCTCCTGAATCGGTGCGCCTGCCGGAGGATGCGCCGGCCCTGGTGCTCACCCTGGATGCCGCCATGCAAGCCATGACGGAGGAAGTGTTGGACCGGGCTTTGGAAACGTACCAGGCCCGTCGCGGGGTCATCCTGGTCATGAACCCCAACACCGGCGAAATCCTGGCCATGGCCATGTCGCCCCGGCCTGACCTGTCGGATTACGAGGACATCCTCCTTTTCATGAACCGGTTTCAGGGGGAAGGGTGGAACTGGGCGGTGAGCCATGCGTACGAGCCGGGTTCGGTGCTCAAGCCCCTGATTCTGTCCGTAGCACTGGAAACCGGTGCCATCGAAGAAGACTTTGTCTACGAAGACACCGGTGTGGAAACCCCTTGCGGTGGGGTGGCGCCGGTGCGCAATTGGGATTGGATCGGGCACGGCCAGCAGGATTTGGTCGGTTGCCTGGCCCTTTCGCTGAACACCTGCTTCGCGGCGATTGCCCGCCGGGTGCCCCGGCAGACCTTGTTGCGTTACCTGGAGGCCTATGGGTTCGGGCGGCCCACCGGTGTGGACCTGGACGCGGAAGACTCCGGTACCTTTTCCGTGAACACTTGCGTGGACCACGCTCGGGTGGGCTTCGGACATGCCATTTCGGCCACGCCGTTGCAACTGGCCGCGGCCATGAGCGCCCTGGCCAATGGCGGGCGTTACCTGAAGCCCTACCTGGTCGCCTACCGGGTGGAGGACACCGGCTGGGTGCCAGTGGGCCGGCCGCAGATGTTGCGCCAGGTGGTTTCGCCGGAGACGGCTCGGTTAGTGAACGAGTTTCTGGTCCAGGCTTTGACCAAGGATTCGTACAAGAATGCGGTGGTGTCCGGCTATACCCTGGCCGGTAAAACGGGCACTGCGTTCAACCCCGGCGACGAAAACGACCGTTTGGATGCTACCATGATAGGTTGGGGCCCCGTGCCCGACCCCAAATTCCTGGTGCTGGTCTGGCTGGAGGACCCCAAGGAGCAGGACGGCTGGGCCTCGTTGACGGCTGCACCGGTGTTTCGCGAAGTGGTCCAGCGGCTGGTGGTGATGTTGGGTGTGCCACCCGACCAACCGGAGGCTGAGAAACAGGCCGCGCATCTCCCTCCGGGAGGCGAACCGTGACCGATTGGTGGACGTTGGGGCATGTGTTGCGGGCCTTGACGGGCCGGGAGGTGCCGGAACCCACTCCCGCGGTGCTGGATTTCGGCCTGGATTCGCGCATCCTGGGGGTGGGTGGGTTGTTCATCGCCCTGCCCGGTACCCGGACGGATGGACACCATTACGTGGCCCACGCCTTTGCCAACCGCGCCCGGGCCGCGCTGGTGCATCGCGCAGTGGACGCGCCCGGTGCCTTGGTGCTGGATTTGCGCACCCCGGATTGGTCGCCTCCTTCCTCTTGGGGGCAGCCCCTGGTGCTGCGGGTGGAAGACGCCTTGCAGGGCCTGCAAAAACTGGCCCGGTACTGGCGTGCCCGCTTTCCCCATTTGCAGGTGGTGGGCATTACCGGCAGCGTGGGGAAGACCACCACCAAGGAATTGGTGGCCCAGGTGCTGGCTCTTCATGCCGCGACCCTGAAAAACCCGGGGAACTACAACAGCGAAATCGGCCTGCCCCTCAGCCTGGTGCGGGCGCGTGGGTATCATCGCTTCGCGGTGTTGGAGATGGGCTTCTACGTGCCCGGCGACATCGCCTTGCTGTGCCACATCGCCCGGCCCCACGTGGGCATTGTGACCACCATTGACCGGGTGCACGCGGAGCGGGCCGGTTCCCTGGAGGCCATTTTCCGGGGAAAGGCGGAACTGGTGCAAAGCCTGCCTCCGGAGGGCGTGGCCGTGCTCAACACCGACGACCCCTGGGTGTGGCCGATGCGCCGTTTCACCCCGGCCCGAGTGGTGGGGTACGGCCTGGCGCCCCATGCCCAGGTGCGGGCTTCTCACATCGAAACCCGAGGTCTGGAGGGTATTCGCTTTCACCTGCATGCCGAGGGACGCACCTTCACCGTTTCCACGCCCCTTTTGGGCAAGCACGCGGTTTACAACGCCCTGGCCGCCACGGCCGCGGCTCGCGCGCTGGGCCTTCCCTGGGAAACCATTTTGACCGCGCTGGCTCATGCCCACCAGCGTCCGCGGCTCCGCCCCTTCCTGGGGCCGCAAGGGGCCTGGATTCTGGACGATGCTTACAACGCAGCCCCCCGTTCCACCCTGGCCGCGCTGGATTTCCTGGCCGAACTGCCCGGTGAGCGCATCGCGGTGTTGGGCGACATGTTGGAACTGGGACCCTACGAAGAGGAAGGGCACGTGCAGGTGGGCCGGCGGGCCGCGCAAGTGGTGCAGTACCTCATCGCGGTCGGTCCCCGGGCCCGCATCCTGGCCCAGGCCGCGATGGAAGCCGGGCTGCCGCGCGAAGCCGTGTTCCTGGCCGACGACCCCGAGGAAGCCCTGCGTGCCTTGTTGCCCAAACTGCACCCCGGTGCGGTGGTGCTGGTCAAAGCCTCGCGAGCGGTGGGCCTGGACCGTCTCATAGCCCGCTTGAAGGAGGAAGTAGCCCATGCACACGCCTGACCCTGGACTGGTGGCCCTGGGTTTGCTGGTGGTCACCTTTTTGCTCACGTGGCTGTGGACGCCGCCTCTGTTGCGTCTGTTGCGGGCCTTGGGCATGGGGAAAGGCCTGCGAGCGGACGTGCCCGAGCGGCACCTGGCCAAACTGGGCACGGTGACCATGGGCGGTTGGGTCATTTGGTTGCCCGTGGTGTTCATGTTGCTCTTCATCCACGCCACGCGGGTGTATCGTTTGCGGTTTTCCGGGCAGGTGGTGCTGTTGCCCCTGGCCATGGTCTTTGGGTTTGGGCTTTTGGGCGCGGTGGACGACTGGCTGGGCATTCGGCGAGGCTACGGTCTTCGCGCCCGCACCAAATTCGTGGTGCAGGTGCTGTTGGCCGCGGTGGGTGTCTGGTGGATTCAGCACATCTACGCCGCGCCGCCCCTGTTCCTGCCCGGCATTCCCAAGCCGGTGCCCGTGGGGTGGTGGTATTTCCCCCTGGGGATTTTCATCATCGTGGGGTCGTCCAACGCAGTGAACCTCACCGACGGCCTGGACGGTCTGGCTTCTCTGGTTACGGCCACGTCCTTTGCGGCTTTTGGTTTCCTGGCTTTGCATCATGAGGCCATGGAACTGGCGCAGTTTTGTTTCCTGCTCACGGGGAGTTTGCTGGGCTTCCTCTGGTTCAACGTCCATCCGGCCCAGGTTTTCATGGGCGATACCGGCTCCCTGGCCGTGGGCGCGGCCCTGGGGGTGGTCGCGCTCATGCTGGGGGAATGGTTCGTGCTTCCTTTTCTGGCCCTCATACCCGTGCTGGAAACCCTGAGCGTGATTTTGCAGGTGGCCTATTTCAAACTCACGGGCGGCCGTCGCATTTTCAAGATGAGTCCGTTGCACCATCATTTCGAACTATCCGGCTGGGCCGAAACCCAGGTGGTGACCCGTTTTTGGTTGACCCAGGTCATGGCCGCGCTGGTGGGCGTGGCCCTGGCCCTGGCGTAGTGCGAGGAGGCCCTTTGGAGTAAGCCATGTACACCTTTCCGCCGTTCCGGCGCACCCGAACCCTTCACCAATGGGACTGGCCCCGCATCCGGGCGCTGGTGGTCGGTGCGGCGCGGCAGGGCACGGCGGTGGCCCGGTTTCTGGCCCGTCGCGGCGCGTGGGTGGTGCTCAACGACCGACGCCCGCCCGAGGAACTGGCCGAGACCCGTCGCGGCCTGGAGGGGCTGCCCATCACCTGGGCCCTGGGGGGGCATCCGCTGGAATTGCTGGAGGAGGTGAACGTGGTCTTCGTATCCGGCGGCGTGCCCCTGACCCTGCCGTTGCTTCGGGAAGCCCGGCGCCGCGGGCTGCCCCTGTACAGCGACGCCCACCTCTTCCTGGAACTGGCACCCTGCCCGGTGGTGGGTATCACCGGCTCTTCGGGAAAGACCACCACGACCACCCTTCTGGGCCGCATGGCCCGGGCTGCGGCCCGGGAGGATGCCCTGGTGTCCGGTCTGCCTCGCCGTTTCCGCCGGGTGTGGGTGCTGGGCAACATCGGCCCGGCCCTGATGGATTTCGTGGACCACTTGCATCCCACGGACGTGGCCGTGGTGGAACTTTCCAGTTTTCAGTTGGACCTGACTCGGGTTTCCCCCGAAGTGGCCGCGGTGCTCAACATCACCCCCAACCACCTGGACCGGCACGGCACCATGGAAGCCTACGTGGAGGCCAAAGCCCATATCGTGGGCCATCAACGCCCCCAGGATTGGGCCGTTCTGGGCCACGAAAGTCCTCCGGCCTGGGATTTGCGTCATCGCACCCCGGCTCGCCTGGCCGCGTTCGGGCTGGAGGCACCTCCCCAGGCCGTGCCCGCGGTTTTCGTGAGCAATGGAGCCTTCGTCTTGCGGGATATGCGCGGCGAGGAGCATCGCCTTTTCCCCGTGGAGAAGGTAGCCCTGCCCGGCGAACACAACCTGCGCAATGTGGCCGCCGCGGCCCTTATGGCCGCGCTCATGGGGTTGCACCCCGAACACATGCTGGCTGGGTTGGAGGGCTTCCGGGGCGTGCCCCATCGTCTGGAGCCGGTACTGGAGCACAACGGTGTGGTCTGGTACGACGACTCCATTGCCACCACGCCGGAGCGGGCTATGGTGGCCCTGCGGGCCTTTCGGGGGCGGCCCATCGTGCTGCTGGCCGGAGGCAAGGACAAGAACCTGCCCTGGGAGGACTGGGCCCACCTGGTGCGGCACATGGTGGAGCACCTGGTGGTCTTTGGCCCGGCCGCGTCGAAGATACAGGCCGCGCTGGACAAAACCCGGGGCCCCGGCCCGCGCACGGTGGAGGTGTGTACGGGTTTGCAGGAAGCCGTGGAGAAAGCCGCGCGCCTGGCCCGACCCGGTGCGGTGGTGCTCCTTTCCCCAGGCGCGACCAGTTTCGACGAGTTCCCCAACTACGAAGTGCGGGGCCAGCGTTTTCGGGAATGGGCGCGGCAGGCCGTGGAGCGCATCCAGGCGGAACAAGCCCTGCGAGGTGGTGTATGAAGCGCCGATTCCTTCCGCTTCGGACCCAAAATCCGCCGGTGCAACCCTTGTGGTTGCGCTTCTGGCAGGAATGGCAGCGGCTGGACAAGGTGTTGTTCTTCCTGGTGGTCGGTATGGTGTTGGCGGGGGTGTTGGTGGCGTATTCCACCACCGTGCCCTTTGCCCTCACCCGAACCGAGTACCGGGATGCCTACTACTTCTTCAAGCGGCACTTGTTGTTCGTCACCGTGGGCTTTGTGGGCATGATGGTCCTGGCGTTTCTGGACTACCGCCGGTTGTTGCAGCGTCGTTATTTGCTCTTGGTGACCACGGGCTTGTTGGGCCTGCTGTTCTTCGTGGACGTGCGCAATTTGGTGAGCGATACACCGGGGCGTACCCTGTTCGTGGGTATGGGTTCGGTGCAACCCGGTGAGTTCGTCAAACCGCTGTTGGTGGTGTACCTGGCCGCGTGGCTGGCCCGTCGGCGGCCCGAGATGGAAGCGCCGGGAAAGGTGTGGTGGTACGGCGGTTGGATTATCGCCGTGTTCACCCTGCTTTTGGTGTTGCAGCCGGACCTGAGCGCGGCCGGTACCGCGGTGATGTTGGGCCTCATGATGCTCCTCCTCTCCGGTGCGACCTGGCGCCAGGCCCTGGCCGCACTGGCCACGTTGGCCGTGGTGGTGGCCGGTGGGTTGCGTCTGGCCATGGCCGTGTATCCACCGGCCCAGCATCGCATCCGGGCGTATCTGGTGGTGTGGGAGGACCCCACCGCGGTGGAAGGGCACATACGTCAGGCCTTCTACGCCTTCATTCGGGGCGGCTGGTTTGGGCAGGGGCCCGGAGCCAGCCGGGGAAAGGTGTTTACCCTGCCCCTTCCTCACACGGACAGCGTCTTCGCGGTCATCGGTGAAGAATGGGGCGTGGTGGGGGCCCTGGTAGTGCTGGTGCTTTTCACCTTGCTGTTGTGGCGAGGACTGTGGCTGGCCGCGCAAACTTCGGACTCCCTCGGTCGGCTGCTGGCCGCGGGGCTTACGTTGTGGTTGGTAACCGAAGCCTTCATCCACATGGGCGGGATGGTGGGCTTTTTGCCCCAGGCCGGCAACGCCCTGCCTTTCTTCAGTTACGGCGGTTCCAACTTGGTGGCTTCCATGTTGTCCGTCGGTTTGTTGCTCAGCATTGCTCGCGTGGGGCGTCAAGCCCAGGAGGCATCTTCCTATGCGGTTGCTCATATGCACCGGCGGCACGGGCGGGGGCGTGTATCCCGCGCTGGCCGTGTATCAACGGCTTCCTGAAGCCGACCGGGACCGGGTGCTGTGGGTAGGCAGCCAGGGGGGCATCGAGGCCGACCTGCTGGCCCGTTATCGGGTGTCTTTTCGGGCCATTCCCGCGGGCAAAGTGCACGGGGTGGGCTGGCGTCGGCTGCTGCCCAATGCCGTGAAAATTCTGCGGGGGTACGGGGCCTCGCGGCGCCTTCTGCGGGAGTTTCGTCCCCAGGTGCTGTTCTTCACCGGCGGCTTCGTGGCCGCGCCCATGGGGTTCGCCGCCCGGAAGCGCGTGCCCATTGCCCTGTTCGTGCCCGACATCAAGCCTGGCCTGGCCCTGCAGGTGCTGGCCCGCTTTGCCCGTCGCATTTTCGTCGTGGCCGAGGAGAGCCGTGGCTATTTCCCGAACAAAGAGGTGGAAGTGGTCGGGTACCCCGTGCGGGAGGAGATCTTGGCCTGGAATCGAGGAAGGGCGCGGGCCTTTTTCCGACTTCCCCCAGAGGAACCGGTGTTGTTGGTTTTTGGGGGAAGCCTGGGCGCACGTTCCATCAACCTGGCGCTGTGGAAGGCCCTGCCCCGGCTGCTGCCCCATATGCACGTGGTGCACATCACCGGCCGTCGCGACTGGCCCCTGCTGGCAAGCCAAAAACCAGACCTGCCCGCTTCGCTCCTCGAGCGGTATCATCCCTTCCCCTACCTGCACGAGGAGATGGGCGCGGCCCTGGCCGCGGCCGACCTGGTGGTTTCCCGGGCCGGTGCCTCCACCCTGGGCGAGCTGCCAGCCCACGGCCTGCCCGCGGTGCTGGTGCCTTACCCGTATGCCTGGGACTATCAGAAGGTGAACGCGGCCTATTTGGTAGACCGGGGCGCGGCCGTGTTATTGCCCGACGAGGAACTGGAGGAACGCCTGGTTCCCCTTGTCCTGGATTTGATGGCCGATGTGGAACGGCGCCGCGCGATGCGTTGGGCCATGAAGGCCCTGTTTCGGCCCGACGCGGCCCAGAGTATGGCCCGGGGTTTGGCGGCCCTGGCGCAAGGAGGGGTATGACCATGGTGACTTTGACAACGGTTTTTTGGATGTTTTTGCTCTTTTTCGGCGTCATCGGTGCTTTGCGTGGGTGGGCCAAGGAACTGTTGGTGGCCATCGCAGTGGTGTGGGCCATCACTTTGATTTTGACTCTGGAACGTTTCATGCCCATCTTCCCCCAACTGGTTCCGGGAAAGGAGAAGGCTTACTTCATCGCCCGTATGCTGGTGTTTTTGCCTTTGGTTTTCTTCGGATACCACGTGCCTCGCACGGGGCGTTTCGAACCCCGTACCCGTCGGGAAAATGTGCGTGATATGGTTCTGGGTTTTGTCTTCGGTCTGGTTAACGGTTTCCTCATCATGTCCACCGTCTGGTATTACCTGGATCAGGCCAATTATCCGTTGGGATATGTCCTGTCTCCGGCGCAGGCTGCCGATTTGTTTCATGCAGACCCGGAAGTTCAAAATCGTCTGGCTGTGATGTTGGAGAATCTGTACGATGGACAGGAAATCATTTTGCGATGGGCCCTGCCCAATGTCATCGGGTGGCCGTGGATTTACTTCCTCACCCTGGCCATGGGTGTGCTGTTGATTGTGGTTTTCTTGTAGTCGGGGTTTTGGGTTTTCCCTTTCGATGGGGATGGCAATCGTGGAGAAACGGCGGTGCTTTTCGAGGAGCGGGCATGTATAGGCATCGGGAAGAATACGTGCATCTCATGGGAATAGGCGGCACCGGGCTCTCGGCCATTGCCCAGGTGCTCCAGGACCGGGGTTTGCAGGTCTCCGGCTGTGACCGCGCCCCAGGACCGATGGTCGAAACCCTGCGCCGGCGGGGGATTCCCGTGCACATCGGTCATGAGCCGGGGCACCTGGAGGACGTGACCTTGCTGTTGCGCAGTTCCGCGGTGCCGCCCGACCACCTCGAGGTGCAGGCCGCGCAGGTGCGCGGCATCCCCGTGCTGACCCGGGCCCAGTTTTTACCCCGGCTTACCCAGGGGTACCGCACCCTGGCCGTGGCCGGTACCCACGGCAAGACCACCACTACGGCCATGCTGGCCTGGGTGTTGCTGTCCCTGGGGCAGGACCCTACCTACATTCTGGGTGGGGTGATGGCCAACACCGGCCGCAACGGTCGGGCCGGGCGGGGGCCTTACTTCGTCATCGAGGCCGACGAGTACGACCACATGTTCCTGGGGTTGCGGCCCCACGCTGGCATCCTGACTTACGTGGATTACGACCACCCGGATTGTTTCCCGAATCGGGAGGCTTACCGGGCCGCGTTTCGGGCCTTCGTGGAACGGTTCGAGCCGGGGGGTGTGGTGGTCTACTGGGCGCAGGATGCCGAGGCCCGTCGGGTGCTGAAGAACGTGCAGGGGCTGGAGATGGTGACCTACGACACTCAGGCCCCGGCCGACTACTGGGTACAAAACCTGGAGGCCCGACCCGAAGGTACCCGGTTTGTGTTGGTGCACGGGACAACCCCGCTGGCCACGGTGTTCTTGCCTTTGCCCGGCCTGCACAACGTGCGCAACGCGCTGGCCGTCTTGGCCCTGGTGCATCAACTGGGGATGGACGTGGCTGCCACGGCCCGGGCGCTGGCCGACTTCCGCGGGGTGGAGCGGCGCTTCACCGAGGTGGCCCGGCAGGCCGGTTGGGTACTGGTGAACGATTACGGGCATCACCCTGTGGAGATTGCCACCACGCTGGACGCGGCCCGGCAGCGCTTCCCCGAACATACCTTGTGGGCTGTGTGGCAGCCCCACACCTATTCTCGCACCCTGGGGCTGCTGGAAGACTTCGCCCGTGCGTTGCGCCGGGCCGACGCTCTGGTGCTGCTGCCGGTGTACCCGGCCCGGGAAACGCGTCCGACCGGCTTCCGGGAGGCCGATTTGCTCTCCCGCCTGGCTCATCCTCGGGGCTTTTTCGCCGAAAGCCTGGAGGAGGCCACGGCCCTGCTGTTGCGGGAGGTCCGACCCCCTGCGGTGGTGCTCTTGTTTTCCGCCGGAGATGCACCTGCCCTGCTGACGCGACTGGAGCGGGCTTTGAAGGAAGGGCCTTCCCTGGCTCAATCTGTCGTGGTTGCAAACAAGGAAGACCATGATGGGATGGTTTGAACGGTTGCGACGCTTTTTGCAAATGCTTCGGCCCCGTTCGGAGGGAGGTATGTCCCAAGAGCAACCCACACCCCCGTCCCCGTGGTTGGAGGCCGAATCCAGGCCCGCGCACCTGGAAACGGACGAGTCGCCTTCCAGCGGCGAGGAGCCGTGGTGGTACGACGAGGATTTGATTCAACGCATCATCGAGCGGGTGCGGCGTTTGTGAGGCATGTCATGGTGCAACGGTTGACGGCCAAGTTGGAAAAGTTGGGTCTGGAGTGGGCGGAAAAGGCGCCCCTGGCACCGTACACTTCGTCCCGCATCGGCGGGCCGGCGCAGGTTTTGGTGCGGGTGTTCTCCGAGGCGCAATGGCTCCGGCTCCTGCCGGTGTTGTGGGACCTGCAAGCCTCCTTTTGGGTACTGGGCGGCGGTTCCAACGTGTTGATTGCCGACGCGGGGGTGCCCGGCCTGGTGGTGCACAACCGATACCGGGCCTGGCGCTGGTTGCAGCAGGGCGACGAAGCCCTGTTGTGGGTCGCGTCGGGTACGGGCTTGAGCGTCCTGGCCCGTCAGACCGTGGAGCAGGGGTACGCGGGCCTGGAGTGGGCCGTGGGTATTCCCGGTACTGTGGGCGGCGCGGTGGTGGGCAACGCCGGTGCCTTCGGAGGTGACATGGCCGGTGTGTTGGTGGAGGTGGACCTGTGGCACCGGGAGCGGGGCCGGGAAACCTGGTCCCCCGCCGACCTGGAGATGGGCTACCGGACCACCCGGCTCAAACAGGGCGAGCCGGCGGTGGTGCTGGCCGCGGTGTTGCGGTTGTATCGGGGCGACCCCGAGGCCCTGCGGCGCCGGGTGGCGGAGTACCAGCAGCGACGCCGACGCACCCAACCCCCCGGGGCCAGCGTGGGTTCCATGTTCAAGAACCCGCCCGGGGATTATGCCGGTCGGCTCATCGACGCCGCGGGCCTGAAGGGCACCCGCATTGGCGACGTGGAAATCAGTCCGTTGCACGCCAACTTCTTCATCAACCACGGGCAGGGCACGGCCTACCAGGTGTGGCGGCTGATGCGCCTGGCCCAGGAGCGGGTCGCCCGGCAGTTCGGCGTGTGGTTGGAGCCGGAAATCCAGTTGGTGGGGGCCTGGCCCCCCGAGCAGGTTCAGGCGTTGATGGTTCCGGATGCAAGGAGCGTGCGGCCATGAAGAAATTGCGCGTGGGTGTTCTCTTCGGTGGGCGTTCGGGCGAGCACGAGGTTTCTCTGGTCTCGGCTCGTTCCGTGCTGCGGCATCTTTCGACCGATAAGTACGAGGTTTACCCCATTGGCATCACCCACCAAGGAGCCTGGTACTTCGGCGCCCAGGCGCGGGAAATGCTGGAACAGGGCAGCACCCAGGGCCTGCGCCCCGTGACCATTTTGCCCGACCCCACCCGGCCGGGCTTGTGGGCCCTGGAGCCGGTGCTGGAGCGTCTGGCCCAGCTGGACGTGGTCTTCCCCGTGCTGCACGGCCCCTTTGGGGAAGACGGCACTTTGCAGGGCCTTTTGGAAATGGCCGGGGTGGCCTATGTGGGTGCCGGAGTGGCCGCGTCCGCACTGGCCATGGACAAAGGGTTGTTCAAGGACGTTATGAAAGCGCACGGGTTGCCCGTGGTTCGGTATCGGGTGTTCACCCGGCATGTGTGGGAAACCCGCCCCGAAGAGGTGCTGGACGCGTGCGAAGACCTGGCCCCTTACCCGCTGTTCGTCAAGCCTGCGAATTTGGGTTCGTCGGTGGGTGTGACCAAGGCGCGCAATCGAGAGGAACTTCGGGCCGGTCTGGACGAAGCGGCTCGTTACGACCGCCGTTTGGTGGTGGAGGAGGGCATCCCGGCGCGGGAAATCGAGGTGAGCGTGTTGGGGAACGAATCTCCCCAAGCCTCCGTACCTGGCGAAGTCGTCCCGGGGGATGAATTCTACACCTATCGGGCCAAGTACCTGGACGATACCTCGCAGTTGCTCATCCCCGCGCCGCTGACGGAGGACCAGGCCCGAGAAGTGCAGCGGCTGGCCCTGGCGGCTTATCGGGCCATCGATGCTGCGGGCATGGCCCGGGTAGATTTTCTGATGCATCGAGAAACGGGCACCTTGTTCATTAGCGAGGTGAACACCATTCCCGGGTTCACGCCTATCAGCATGTATCCCAAATTGTGGGAGGCCAGCGGCCTTCCGTATCCGGCGCTCCTGGACCGGCTCATCCAACTGGCCCTGGAACGTCATGCGGAACGGCAGCGCACGGTGTACCGCTTTCGTCCCGAGGAGGAAGCATGAGTCGCACCGCCGCGACTCCGGTCGCAACTCGACGGGAAGAGGCTCCGCGTCTGGCCTCGGTGGTGCTGCCCCAGCGCCGACGGCAGGGCGGTTCGCGGGTTCCCACGCCGTCTCGGGCACGTCCGGGCACCCGCACCGCGGCCCGCTCCGGGCGACGGCGGCGAAAGGCGTCGCGGTCCCGCCGCGCGGCGCGTGGGGCGGTTCCCGTGGCGCTGTCCCTGCCACGGCTGGCAGCCGCGTCGCTGGCGGGCGTGTTCGGTCTGCTGGTGGCGCTGCTGTGGATGCATCCGGCCTTTCGAGTGGAAAAGGTGCAGGTGCAGGGCCTGGTGCGCACGGACCCAACCCGTTTGCAAAACTGGACGGGTTTCGCAAACGTGGTGGGGCAACCCGCGGTGGCTGTGCGCCCCGAAGACCTGGTGCAACGGGTGCGGGAGGCTTTCCCCGAGTTTCGTCGGGTGTCGGTGCACGTGGGTTTTCCCAACCGGGTGCTCCTGGTGGTGGAAGAACGGGATCCGGTGTTGGTTTGGATCGAGGGCCGAGAGACGTTTTGGATGGACGAGGAGGGGGTGGTGTTCTACCCTTCCGGCGCAGCCGAACCCACCTGGCCCCGGGTAAAGGTGATGGGCGACGAACCCGGGGTGCGGCCAAGCCCCGAGCAGGTGCGCTTGTTGCTCTCCCTGGCGCAAAAGGTGGGCAGCCGTGAGTTGGTGTATCACCCCGAATACGGGGTGGGGTGGCGGGCCCCCGAGGGCTGGCAGGTGTACCTGGGCCATGCCTTGCACGACTGGGAGGCCCGATGGCAGTTGTACCAGGCGTTGCGTAACGTGCTGCTGGAGAAAAACCAACGGCCCGAAGTCATTCGTCTGTTGTCAACCCGAGCGGTCGTCGTACTTCCGGAAGCGGAGGAGGAGGGACAGCAACCATGACCCGGTCGTGGACGTTGGGTATTTTGGACATCGGCTCTTCCAAAATCGGTGCCCTGGTGGTGGAGGTGCGGCCGGGATGGCCGGCCCGGGTGTTGGGCTTTGGTGTGGCCCCTTCGCAGGGTTTGCAAAAAGGCGTGGTGGTGGACATGCCCGCGTTGACCCGTTCCGTGACGAGAGCCATGCAGCGGGCGTTGCGTATGGCCCGTCTCAAACCCGCCCGCCTGCCCGTTTGGGCCAACGTGGCCGTCGCGCCCATCAAGGCCTTCAACAACACCGGCGCGGTGGGCGTGACCCAGGGCGTGGTGGACGAGGAAGACGTGCTGCGGGCCGAGGAAGCCGCGCAAGCCGTGCCCCTGGAACACAACCAGTTGCTGTTGCACGTCATCCGGCGGGGATACCGGCTGGACGACAAAGAGGTGAAATGGCCCGTGGGGATGTACGGCTACCGGTTGGAAGCGGAGGTGCACCTTATCACCGTGCCCAAGACGGAAGTGTACAACTTGCAGCAGTGCATTGAAGACGCGGGTTTCACCGTGGAAGGCTTCGTGCTCAGCGGCCTGGCCGCGGGGGAAGCGGTGCTGAGCGAGGGGGAACGGGAAATGGGCGTGGTGGTATGCGACATCGGCGCGGGCACCACCGACGTGGCCGTCTACGTGGACGGGGAAGTGTGCCATACCGACGTGATTCCCGTTGCCGGCTACAACCTGACCCGGGATTTGTCGGTGGTGCTGAGCATCCCCTTCCACGAAGCCGAATCCCTGAAACGGGACCACGGGTTCGCTTCGCCCAATGTGGTACCTCGGGATGCCGATTGGGTGACCTTCCGGCCTTTTGGCGAGGGCGACCCGGTGCGGTTGCACCCTCGTCACGTGGCGGAAATTCTGGAAGCGCGTTTGCGGCAAATTTTCCATCGGGTGCAGGAGACCTTGAAGACCTCGGGCAAAGCCGATGCCCTGCCCGCGGGCCTGGTCCTGACCGGAGGCACAGCCCGCTTGCCCGGCTTGCGGCAGATGGCTATGGAATACCTGAAAATGCCCGTGCGGATTGCCCGCCCCGAGGGCCGCGCCCATTGGCCGCAACAAATGGGCGGCCCGGAATTCACCACGTTGCTGGGGGTATTGCAATTCGTGGAAGCCTACGCGGGTGAACAGACCGCTCCGGCCCCGGCGGTCGAGGCCACCTGGGGTCAGCGGTTGTTGACCTTCTTGCGCGGGTTGTTGCCCCTGATGTGGTTTGCATGGCCCACCATCACAGCCTTTGGTAGCCGATTCTTTTCTATGGGAGGAGGTGTGCTATGAAAATTTGCATTTTTTGAAGGATGTGGTAAAATGTGGCGAAATTGCGATTTTCGCGATGTATCTCGCGCATTTACGATGATACCAAAAATGCAACCGCAAATATGCTCGAAACAATGTGAGGAGGGTGCGCTATGGTAGGCGAAACGTTCATCAATCCCGAGCCTTTTGCCCGCATTAAGGTCATCGGCGTGGGAGGAGGTGGCAGCAACGCGGTGGACCGCATGGTGGCTGCGGGGGTGCAGGGCGTGGAATTCATCGCGGTGAACACCGATGCCCAGCACCTGAATCGTTCGTTGGCGCCCATTCGGGTGCGCATTGGAGACAAACTGACCCGGGGCCTGGGTTCCGGTGGCAACCCGGAAATCGGTCGCAAGGCGGCCGAGGAGTCCATCGAGGAACTGCGGGAGGTCATCAAGGGCGCGGACATGGTGTTCATCACCGCCGGGATGGGCGGCGGCACGGGCACGGGCGCGGCGCCCGTCATTGCCCAATTGGCGCGCGAAGAGGGGGCGCTCACCATCGGCGTGGTCACCCGGCCCTTCCGCTTCGAAGGGAAGAAGCGGGCGCAGGCCGCGGAAGAGGGCATCCTGGCCCTGTCCGAAAAGGTGGACACCCTCATCGTCATCCCCAACGACCGGCTCCTGGAAATTTCCGACCGTCGGCTCTCCTTGCAGGATGCCTTCCGCCTGGCCGACGAGGTCCTGCTCCAGGGCGTTCAGGGCATTTCCGAACTCATCACCGTGCCCGGCCTCATCAACCTGGACTTCGCGGACGTGCGCTCCATCATGCAGGAGGGTGGCGCGGCCCTCATGGCCATTGGCGAGGGCCAAGGCGACGAAAAGGCCCGCAAGGCCGCCGAGGCCGCGGTGACCAGCCGCTTGTTGGACATCACCATCGACGGCGCTCGGGGCATCCTGTTCAACATCACCGGCGGCCCCGACCTGACCCTGCACGAAGTGTACGAGGCCGCGGACATCATCCAGGCCGCTGCTCACCCCGAGGCCAACATCATCTTCGGCGCGGTCATCAACGAGGACATGGAAGACCGGGTGCGCATTACCCTGGTGGCCACGGGCTTTGCGCAAGACGTGCACACCTTGCGGAGTTCGGTGGCTTCCCAGCGTCGGCCTCGGCCCCGAGAGGCCCAGCGGCCTGCCGCACCCCAGCGCCGAACGGGCGACGTGTCTCAGGGCCGTTCCCAAGGCCCGGCTTTGGGGCAACTCGGAGACGATGTGGATTTGCCTCCTTTCCTGCAGGAGCGGCTGGAACGCTTGCACGCGTCACGGCGGGAATAGTTGCAGGAGTGTACGAAACAAAAGGGCAGCCGATTTGTCGGCTGCCCTTTTACTCTTTCACCACAATCACTTCCCAGGCGGTGTTGGGGATGGGGATTTTCCGTACCTGGTTGGGGTCCAGGCCCTGGTAGCGAATTTTCAGCAGGGCCAGGGGCAGCCGATGGCTCACAATGGCCACGGTCTGCCCGGGGTGCCGGGCCAGGATGTCGTCTACCGCCTGGAAGACCCGTCGCTGTACCTCCTCCAGGGTTTCGCCCCCGGGCACCCGTACGGACCAGGGTTCTTCTTCCCACCGGGCGAAGAGTTGGGGATAGCGTCGTCGGATCTCCGTGACCAACATGCCCTGCCATTCCCCCTGGTGGATTTCCTTCAGGCGAGGCTCCGGGTAAAGGGGTAGATTCAATTCGCGGGCCAGGATGCAGGCGGTTTCCCAGGCCCGCAGCAAAGGGCTGCTGTAGACCACTTCCAGACCCAGGGGGCGTACCGCTTCCACCAACTGCCGGGCCTGCTCCCGCCCCCGTTCGTTCAACGGCGGGTCGGCCTGTCCCTGGTAGCGTCCTTCCACGTTCCAATCGGTTTCCCCGTGGCGGATGAGGACCAACCGGGTTTCGCTCATCGGGCCTGCTCCGTGGGTTTCCACCGGGACTCGGCTTCTTGCAAGGCCAGAAACGCGGTGATGGCCACCTCAATCATGCCCCGGTCGGGGGTGCGGGTGGTGAGGCGCTGCAATGCCAGATGGGGCTTGAGCAGCCATTTGGCCCAGGGCTCATGGGCGTGTTTCCACGTCCAGCGCAGGAACTCGTAGGAGAGGCCCACCAGCACGGGGATCAGGGCCACGCGCAGCAGCAGACGTCCCCACCAGGTGCCCGGGTCCCACAGCGCGAAGAGCACGATGGCCACCAGGGCCACCATGAGCAGGAACCCGGTGCCGCAACGGGGATGCGCGGCGGGGAAGCGGGCCACCGCTTCCGGTGTGAGGTCCGCGCCGTGCTCGTACGCGTGGATGGTCTGATGCTCAGCCGCGTGGTAGCCGAAAAGCCGTTGCACTTCGGACAGGCGTCCGACGAAGATCAGATAACCCACCAGCAGGGCCACCCGCAAAAAGCCCTCCAAGAGGTGGGCCGCCCA
Source organism: Anaerolineales bacterium (assembly GCA_026996855.1). GTDB lineage: Bacteria > Chloroflexota > Anaerolineae > Anaerolineales > DRMV01 > S139-71. The sequence goes on along the minus strand of JALWJZ010000069.1, from coordinate 71,554 downwards.
GGCGGAAAGGTGGAAGACCCGGGCCAGGCCAAAGCCCGCGGCCATGGGAAGCCAGAGGAACACTACCAGGGCTACGGCGAAGGAAATGCCGAAGGTGATGTAAGCCGAGACGCCTTCCACCCGCTCTTCGGGCCGGGTGGCCTGTTGGTTGGCCGAGTCCGTCAAAGCCCGCATACCCAACCAGAGGGCATCGGCCAGGCTCAAAAGGCCCCGCAAGAAGGGGAGGCGCATCCAGCGTTGACGATACAGGCCCCCCAGGGGTTCGGTGTGGATGTAAATGCTGCCGTCGGGTTTGCGCACGGCCCAGGCCGCGGCCCATTTCCCCCGCATGAGCACCCCTTCGATGAGAGCCTGGCCGCCGTAACTTTCCAGTTCTCGTTTGGTCGAAGGCATGGGCTGTCTCCTGTTTTCGGGCTGCGATGTTTGCATGGCCGACCTCGTCATGGGTCCAGCCCCGCGAACAGGTCGTGTTCCATCGGTTCCCCGGGACGCACGGGGGGATACGCCCGCATGAAGTGGGCTTCGGCCCGGCGGGGACGGGAAAGGCGCCGGAACAGGCGCTCGCGCCAGGAAAGTTGCGCCATGTGCAACTGGCTTTTGTGGCACAGGGTGGCCTGTCGCACCCGTTCCAGCACGTCTTCGTAGCGAATCCGGGCGTGGGTGCGGAAGCCTTTGGCCCCTTCGGCAATGGCCACCAGGTCGATGTCCTTGTTGGCTCCGGCTCGTCGCGGATCCAGGCCTAACAGCGGCATGATTCTCACCAGCCACCGTAATCGGCCTCGGGGGAAGAAGTGGTAGTACAGTTTGGCCGGTGCCCAATCCCTTTCCCCGGTTTCGTAGCCTCGGCGCAGGTCGAAAAAGGCCCGGGTGGTGGCCCGGTGCATGACAATGTGGTCCGGGTGATAGTACCCGCCGATGGGGTCGAAGGTGACCACCACCTGGGGCCGGATGGCTTCCATGACCTGGGCGATGCGCGCGGCTACTTCTGCTTCGTCCGCGTTGACGAGAGCCTGGGGATGCTGGTTGTCGGGAGAACCCGGCATGCCCGAATCCCGATAGCCCAGGAAATGCACCCCGGCCAGCCCCAGGGCTTTGGCCGCGCATTCCAGTTCGGCCACGCGACGTTCGGCCACGGAGCCGTAGCCTTCCAGCAGTTGGGGGTCGAGAATGGTGCCGGCCTCGCCTTTGGTCGCGCAGATGACGTGGACCTGAACCCCGCGCGCGGCGTAATGGGCCAGCGCACCGCCCAGGCCAAAGGTTTCGTCGTCGGGATGGGCCACACTGGCCAGCAGGACCCCATGGTTGCGCATGGGTTTTCATGCCTCCGCGAAATGGGCTTGCTCCACCGCTTGCCAGGTGGTTTCGGGGAGTCCCAGGAAGGTGAACAAGGCTGGATGCACCCGGCGCAGTTCCTCGGCCAGGCGCAGGGCGAAGCGTCGCATGGAAAAGTGCGCGTTGCGTGCGGAGCGCAAACGGCACAGATGGTACGCCTGCCGGGCGTTGAAGGTGAAGAGGACCCGCCGACGGTAGCCGTTGGGTACGACGTAGGCGGCCACGTGGGGGTTCCAGGCGGCCAGGCGTTCGTAGGTTTCGCCGGCGCGCTCCATGGCTTCTCGGTAGCGTCCTTCCACACGGGCCTCGACAATGGCCCGGGGCACGGTGTAGCCCAGGCGGGCCGTCAGGGCCTGGGGGGTCAGGGTCATCATGCGGTGGCGCTTCAGTTCGTAGTACCCGCCCTGGTCCAGTACCGCGTCTACGGTGTAGGTGGTGTGCTCCAGTTCCCGCAGGGGGATGTCGTGCGGCCCGAGATGTTCCAGCAGGTCGCGAGCCAGGTGCATTCGGACCTGGGTAGGCATGGCCCGCACCCGCTCCAACCACACTTGGTAAGGCTCGTTGCTCACCCGATACAGCGCGGCGGCCAGCACCCGGGCTTCGCCGTCGGCATCATAATGAACCAGACGGAGCCAATCCCCCTCGTGCGCGGTGGTGGCGGGGTTTTCGGCCTGCAATGGGTCGGCCCAGGTGCGCGCGTTTTGCAGGGCCTGCTCCAAGGCCCGGTCGGGTTCCACGTAGCGCACCAGGGTAGGGGCTTCTTGCAGGGCCACCTCCTTGATGCGTGTAGCCATTTCCCGCACTTCGACTAAAGGGTGGACCAGCATTTTGCGTAGTGTGTGGGCCAGCACGCGAGCGTTGACCGTCATGCCCACGTTGGCCAGGGTGGCTGCGGGAAGGAGGAAGCGGCATACGTCCATGTACTTGGTGCGCACCCGCCGTTCCCAGCGTTCTGGGGTTTCGCCCTCGCGGGGCGGATGGTACCGACGCATCACCCTTTGCACTGGCTCCTGGATTTCCTGGTAGGTGCGAAAGAGGCGGCGTATCGTGGTTTCGTAGTCTTCCCGCAACGGATGCCCGTCCAGTTCCGTGGGGCGGTGGAAGGCTTCTGGGTTCCACTTTTGGTAGCGGGTGGATTGTTCGGTATAGGAAGCCAGGCGCGCGGATTGCAGGCTTTCGATGGCCAATCGGGAAGCCCCTTCGATGGCCAGGTGCAGCACCGCGTGTTCGGCCACCGAGGCATGTCCGTAACCGATGACCCATTTCTCATGGAAGCGACGGCTTTGATCTTCGTTCAAATCCCGGGCGATGACGTCGAAGGGCTCGGAGGAGCGGGATGTCTTGGCGAAGGCCACCGCGATGATTTCCGGCGAAAATTCACGGGTGGAGAGGGCGTATACTCGCAGGCTGGGCTGCATGACGCAACACCTCCTGGGCCGTCTGGACATCCCGAGCGATTTGAGCGCGCAGGGCTTGGACCGAAGGAAAACGCCGTTCACCTCGTATGTGTTGCACGAAGGCGAAGGTCAGACGCTTGTGGTAAAGGGTGCCGGCCCATTCCAGAAGGTGCACTTCTAACAGGGGCCGGCCGTTGCCGTCGAAGGTGGGCCGATGGCCCAGATTGGCCACCGCCGGGTGCCATTGGTCCGCCCCTTCCCAGGTGGTCCACCCGGCGTAGACGCCTTGGGCAGGAAGCCATTTGTCCCGGGGAGGAAGCACGTTGGCCGTGGGGAACCCCAGGCGCTGTCCTCGCCTGGCACCCGGACGGACCGGGCCGGTGAGGGTGTACCAGCGCCCCAGGCAGGTCGCGGCTTTGTCTACCCGACCCTGGGCCAACAGGTTCCGAACCAGACTGGCGGAGATGCGTTCCCCGTTCAACCGGACGGGTTCGACCATTTCCACCCGAAAGTCCAGGACCGGGGCCCAGGCCTGAATGCGTTCCACGGTACCTTCTCGGTTTCGCCCCAAGGTGAGGTAAGGGCCTGCTACCAGGGTGGCCATGCCCAAGCGTTGTCGCAAGGCTTGGAGGAAAACTCGGGCCGGCGTCTCGGCCAGGCGTTGGTCGAAGGTCAGTATCAGGGCAACGTCTACCCCCAGGGCTTCCAGCAGAGGGAGTTTTTCCCGTAAAGGCGTCAGATACCGGGCCGGTCGGCGGCGGAAGAACACAGCCGGGAGCGGGTCGAAGGTGACCACCACGGCCAGGGCCTGTTCCCGCTGGGCACCCTCCACGGTGCGCCGGATGAGGGCCTGATGACCGCGATGCACGCCGTCGAAGCCGCCCACGGTTACCCAGGAGCGCGGGAAGGCCAGGTCGTCCAAGCGATGCAACACGCGCATGTGCCATCCTTTGCGGTGGTTGGTGAAAGGGGTTCCCCGCGCCTGTCTTCGGCCCTGAAGGTCCCTTTCCCGGTCAGGGGATGAGGCCGTTACGAAGGCAGAAAGACCTTCTTGGGTTGCAGTTCGCCCGTTTCGGGCACGTACTGCATGACGGCCACCAGGTCTCCCTGCTCCGAGAGGGCCCGCACCAGTTGCCCGGGTTCATAGGGTTCGGGTGCCGGTACCCGATGCCCGTGGCGGACTTTTTCCACCTGGTCGCTGTCCAGGGTCACGGTGGGCCAATCCGGAGGAAGGGCATCGGCCGCGGGGAGCACGAAGCGATACCAGTCGCCTTCCAGGAAAGCCTGTTGCAGACGGCTCAAGGGCACGGCATCCCGAAGGGTGAAGCGACCGCTTTGGGTACGACGTAAGCCCAACAGGTACGCGCCGGTGCCCAATTTCTGGCCCAGGTCGTGGGCCAGGGAGCGTACGTACGTGCCCGAAGAGCAATGCACGTCCACCACTAAGTCGGGCGGTTCCCACTCCAGCAGGTCCAGTTTGTACACTTTGATTTTGCGGGGTTTCAGGTCCACGGGTTTGCCCTCTCGGGCCAGGTCGTAGGCCCGTTTGCCCTGCACCCGCACCGCGGAGTAGGCCGGAGGCACCTGCTCGATTTCCCCTTCAAAACTCTTGAGGATCTCTCGCAGGCGTTCTTCGGTGATGTGTTCCCAGGGATGGGTCTCCAGTACCCGACCTTCCGCGTCGTAGGTGTCGCGGACCTCGCCCAGGCGGATGGTGGCCAGGTAACGCTTGTCCGAGGAGGCCACCCATTCACTCAGGCGTACTGCCGGCCCCAATAGAATGACCAGCACGCCCGAGGCCCGGGGGTCCAGGGTTCCGGTGTGTCCGGCTCGACGAATGCCCGTGCCGCGACGAATTTCCTGCACCACCTGGTGGGAGGTCATGCCGGCCGGTTTGTCCACCACCAGGACACCGGAAACCCAATCGCGAGGCGAGGGTCGATACGGACGGCGTTTGCGCCCTCGGCGTCGTTTGTGATGGCCGTTGTGTCCTCTATCGGGGTGGTAGTGGGGGTTTTCGTAGTGCATCATCGCATCCTCCCATGACGTTACGAAAGTGAATTCGAAGGCGCTTTGGCTGCCTTTCTGAAGCAAGTCTCAGACCTGGGTAACCGGGGTTGGGCTTTGTACCTGTTCCAGGTGGCGTTGCACGAAGTCTCGGGTGGCCTGCAATACGCGAGGCATGACCTCTTCCAGGGTTCCCGGAAGAATTGCGCCCGCGGCCGCGGCGTGGCCGCCACCGCCGAACTGACGGGCCAGATGGCTGACATCCCACCCGGCTTTGGCCCGCCAACTCATCTTCACCCGAGGCCCGCTTCGCTCTACGAAAATGAGGGCCACTTGGGCTTCTCGCGCGGTGATGAGCCGGTTCACCAGGTCGGCGTCGTCTTCCATTTTGTACCCGGCTGCGTCCCGGTCCGCCTGGGTGACGTAGCTCCAAACCAGCGCGCCATCCCGCTGCATTCGGGAAAGGCCAAAGCCCCAATAGCGGAGCGCGGCAAAGGATTTGGCCACCATGGTTTCGTAGTAAAGGGTGCTCAGCGGCGCGCCCTTTTCCATAAGGCTTGCGGCCAGGCGCAGGGTGTCGGGGGTGACGCTTTCGGTGCGGAAGCCCAGCGTATCGGTGAGGAGGCCGGTGAGGAGGGCGGTGGCCACCTCGGTGGAAAGGGGCAGTCCCCAGCGGGGGAGATAGCGGGCCAGGATGGAGGTGGTGGAGGGCGCGTCGGGTTCGACCACGTTCAAAAGGCCGTAGTGGGTGTTGGTCGCGTGGTGGTCGATGTTCAGGTCAACGCGCCAGTCGGCGGGCAGGGCCGATCCCAGGCGTTCTCGGTCGCCGGCGTCCACCGCAATGACCATGTCGATGGGCACGTCTTCTGGTATGGCCAGGCCGATGCGCTCGGCTCCGGGGAGGAAGCGGAAATCGGGAGGGACGCCGTGGCACAAGGCCATCCAGACTTGTTTCCCCGCCTGTTCCAGGGCCAGGCCCATACCCAGCACCGAGCCGACCGCGTCGCCATCAGGGTTGATGTGGGAGACCACTGCAAAGCGCTGGGCTTTGGCCAGACGGCCGGCAATCATATTGTGCATGTCTTCGGTCATGCTTTTCTCCCGATGAAGTCGTTGTTGGTTTGTGGCTTTGTAGCCCACCCCTTTCGAATGTTCCATTCTACGCACACAAAGGGCAAAGGAACACGCAATTTCGCTGTGTTTTCATGGGCAAAGAAGGGTCGCGAAAGCGGGCCTTCTTTCCTTCGCCGAACTCAAGAATTCGGGGTTTGCGCGCTCCTTCTTCGGACTCGAAAGGTCTGGGAAAGGATGCCTCTACGATGGCATCTCCTGAGTTTCTCCTTCTTCCGATGAAGCGGTTTCGGCTTCATCTCCGGACGGGGCTGCCATCTCCTTCATGCGCTGTTCTCGTTCTGCTTTCAGCAGTTCGAAAAGTCGCTCCAGCCGGGCCGCGCGTTCCGGGGTGTCGTCCCAATGGAAGCGCAACCGCGGGAAGGTGCGCATGGGAATGCGCTGGGCCAGCAGGGTACGCAAGAACCCCTTGGCCCGTTCGAAACCTTCCAGGATTTCCCGCTTGCGTTCGCTTTCCAGGGAAGAGACGTAAATGTCTGCGTAGGCTAATTCTCGGTCCACCTCCACATCGGTGACCGTCACCCCTTGGAGGCGCGGATCGGCCACTTCATAAAGCAGAATTTCTGAAAGTTCTTCCTTGATGCGTTCTTGTATCCGCCGCATTCTACGGTCCGAAACGGCCATGGCGTGCCCTCCTGGGTGATTGCCGTTTTGTTTCTTCGATTCCCGCTCAAAAGGCTTTGGGTTGAAAGCCGGGGGAGTTCTTGACCTCCAAAAGCGGCAGGCCCACGGCCAGCATGATTAACCCCTGCCGTTCCCCAAAGGCAATGACATCGGCATCCAGGTGCGGTGCGGCGAAAGCCCCGTAAATGGGCAGCGCCCGGTATTCCTCTGGAAGAAAATCCCGGGCTTGCTTCATCTTCTCCACGAAAGCCTTCACGTATTCGGCCCGCCCCTGGCTCTTGATTTCCATGATGAGCACGAAGTCCGGACACACGACCAGCACGTCGAATTCCATGCTCCGGCCTTGTTTGCGTCTGCGCACCCGTTCGGCCTGCTCCAGGATGTTTTCCCGGGAACAGCCGAACACGGTTTCTACCACGTAGGGCGTGCTGGGGGAAAGCAGGTCTTCCACCAGAGTTCCGTATTTAGCAGCCAAATGGCCCCATTGTCGGTTCATTTCGCGAATTTGGCGTTCCCGCTCCCGGCGCTCCTCTTCCAAAGCCTGTTGGCGCGCCCGGCGCTCCTCTTCCAGGGATCGTTGACGCTCCTGGCGTTCTTTTTCCAGGGCGCGTTCCAGTCTTTCAAAGAATTCCTCCATGCGGGCCGTAAGTTGCAAAACGGCCTGTTCCACTTGGGAGATTCGGGTTTCCACATCCACACTCATCTGGTCCCTCCCCAATGGGACGGTATGCAAAAGTTACCACATGTTCGCACGTGGTTTCACGGAAAGGAGTTGAATGCACGCTTTCATGGTCTCCTCATTCTACCGTAAAACCTTTTCCGTTGCTGGTAAAACTCAACACCCACGGCCCGAGGACGCTTCAGCCTTTTCGTGTATTTGGGGTCAGGCTTCTCCTTCCCTTTCAAGGCGGAATCTGTTCGCCCGGGCATGATGTTTCCGTTGCTCCCCACGAGCAGGTGTACCAGCGTAAGTATTCGGGTAAATGGCGCTGCCAGTATACATCGTCGTGCCGGCCTACGTTGAAGCGCCATACATGGGGGATGCCCCGCTGGGCCAACAAACGTTCCAAATCTTGTATGCTTTTCAAAATGGATGCCTGGTCGGCATCACCGATGTCGAGATAAATCCGCGGCCAGCGGCCTTGGGGAATGGCGTCCAACCAGCGGTGGACCCGAATGCCGTCGCCGGCAAAAAGGGGCGCGCTATGGCCGCCTACGGCACCGAAGATTTGCCAGTGCATCAGGCCCAGGCGCAAGGCCCACGCACCCCCTCGGGAGATACCGCCCACAGCCCGATAGCGCGGCCGGGCGCGCAGGCGGTAACGGTTTTCCAGCCAGGGGAGGGCCTCCTGCACCAGGATTCGGTCGAAATCGGCCTGGGGGGGCAGGTCCCAGGTGGTTTCCCGGGGCATGAAAGCCACAAAGGGGGGCAGGCGCCGGGATGGGATAAGACGGTCGGCCGTTTCGTCCAGGCCCAGGTAGTCCCATTGGCTGTCGGTGTAACCCTGCCCGTGCAAGAGAAGGAGTAGGGGATACCTCCGTGTAGGGTTTTGGTCATAGCAGGGCGGCAGGTAAACCCGCCCCGGGAGATTTTCACCCGTTGATAGCGGGATGTAAACCCGTTCGATGTGTCCTCCCAGCCATAAGCACAACGGAGGCCAGCCCGGGGATGTGGGCCGCCACCATGCCAGGAGCAACAACGCAAGCCACCAGAAGGGAAAGGCCGGCCTTCCGCGCAAAGGCCGGGGCGTTGGGGTTAGCGAACGCGGCGTTGCCATTCCTCCCGCAGGCGCAGTTGGGTCAGGTCTTGTTCCGGTGTCATGGCCAGGAAGGCCCGCAGCACCCGGTGGAAAGGTCGGGGTTGTTCCAACATGGGGAAGTGCCCCGTTTGCGGAACGACCAGGATGTGCCGTTGCGCGGCCTGGGGCAACTGGGCTTGTTTCTCCATCGGGGGCGGGGGGACCAGGGGGTCCTTTTCCCCGTAAAGGAGCAGCCAGGGCTGGGGCAGCGTAGCCCCGGGGAACATGCTCCAGTACGTCTCGGCCCAGGCCATGCTCTGGCGGAAGACCTCTTCGTTGGTGTTCTCCACTTCCTGGCGGGCGACCTCGAGTTCGTCTCCGCCTTTGGTTTGTACGAACAGTTTGCCTGCCAATTGCCGGGGAGTGGACCGTTGCCAGCGGGTCATGAGCACCCCATTCCAAGGCAGGGATACGGTCAACAACCGGTCCACTCGGTGCGGGTGCCGCCGGGCCATTTCCAGCGCCAGCAGGCCACCCAACCCGTGGCCCACCAGGATGACTCGGTCCACCCCCAGGGTGTTGAGGAAGAACAGCACCGCATCCAGGGCTTGTTCGACGTGGAACTCCTTGGTGCTGGGGTCCAGGGCCACGCTCCCCCCGTAACCGGGCAGGTCCACGGCATAAGCCCGGCGGTGTAGGGCGGCCTCTTCCATGCTCAATAGCCAATACCGCCAGGAACCCAACCAGGAATGCAGGAAGAGGACCGGGGGACGCCCTCGCCCCATCACTTCGTAGTGTAGCAGAGAACCGTTGTCCAAGAGAATGGCGCTCATGATTGCGTATTCACGTAAGGCGCGATTTCCCGCAGAAATTCGTCCGGCGAAAACGGTTTGACGATGTATTTCTCGGCTCCCAATTCCAGCCCGGTCTGAATTTCGCTCTCCTGCCCCCGGGCGGAGAGGAAAATGATGGGGATGTCCTTCGTCTCGGCGTCGGCCTTCAGCACCCGGCAGGCTTCGTAACCGTCCATGAAAGGCATGCGCACGTCCAGAATGACCAGGTCCGGTTTGGTTTGTTGCACGGCCTGGACCGCCTGCCTTCCATCGGGTACGGCTACGACCTGGTGCCCTTCCATCTCCAGGAGAAAGACCAGGAGATCGCGGATGTCCTGCTCGTCTTCGGCGAGTACGATTGTGGCCATGACGCTCCTCGGTCTACGTCCATACTGAGGAGAACGCTACGTCCAACTTTCCGGCAGGGGCTCCTGACCGGTGAACACGGGCAGGGTAAAGTAAAAGGTGGTGCCTTCGCCCGGCACGCCCGTGCTTTCCAGCCAGATGCGGCCGCCTTGCATTTCCACCAGTTGTTTCACGATGGAAAGCCCCAAGCCCGTACCCGGGGTTTCCATGACCAGGGTGTTTTGCCCTCGGTAAAAGCGTTCGAAAACCCGGTCCTGTTCTTCGGGGGGAATGCCCACGCCGGTGTCCTTGACCGCGACTTCCACGAACTGGCCGTCTTCGGTGACCCGGGCCCGAACGTGTACCGAACCGCCGTCGGGGGTATAGCGAATGGCGTTTTCGACGAGGTTGTTCAGGATTTGCGCGGTGCGTTTGACGTCGGCGTACACCGGGGGCAGGTCCTCGGGTATTTCGTATGTCAGGGTCAGGTCCCGGCCGTCTTTCTTTACCTTTTGGCGGAAATCCCGCATCGTGTCTCGGATAAGTTCTCGCAGGTCTACCTGTTCTGGATGCAGGCGAACGCGTCCGGCTTCCAGTCGGGAGAGGTCCAGCAGGTCGTTGACCAGCACGATGAGGCGCTCGGTGTGGCGGTGGATGATGTTCAGGAATTTGCGCTGGCGTTCGTCCAGTTCACCGACCCGTCCCTTCAGGAGGATTTCCGCGTAGCCTTTGATGGCGGTCAGGGGGGTGCGGAGTTCGTGGCTTACGTTGGCCACGAACGCAGATTTCATGCGGTCAATCTCGATGTGCTGGGTGATGTCGCGAATCACCGACACCGTGCCCAGGAATTCGTTGTGGAGGAACACGGGCGCCAAACGCACCGAAAGCACCCGACCGTCCTCCATTTCGATTTGCGATTCGGCCACGGCCTCTTCCAGGTTTTCCGGCGCTTGGGACCAGCGCTGGATGTTTTCCAGCCAGCGGGCGCCCGCGGAGCCGAAAAGCCCGCGAAAGTGCTCCAGGGGTTTACCCAGCACCTGGGAGGCCTGAATGCCCAACAGTCGTTCGGCCGAGGGGTTCAGCAGGGTGATGCGCATGCGGGCATCGGTGACCAGGATGCCGTCGGCCACGGCTTCCAATATGGCTTTGGCCCGCTGGGCTTCGATTTGTTGCTGGCGGAAGAGGGCACCCAGGTTCTGGGCCTGTTCTTGAATGATGTTGAAGAGTTCCGCGTTCTGGATGGCCGTGGCCATCTGCATACCGATAGTCTGAAGCATGTCCACGTCGTCGGGGTCCCATTCGCCGGGCCGGTCCCGTAGAAGCACCAGGCCGCCCAGGCTTTCCGCGCCTACCAGCAAAGGAACCGCAATGAGGCTCCGGTACTTCTGGCCCAGGTAGTCCCACCAGGCCGAGAGGTCTTCGCCGTAGGCGTCGGTATCGGGAATGACCATGGGGGTGCGTTTGGTCAAAAGGACCTGGGCCACGGGGTCGTTCAGGGGAATGGTGGTGGCTTCGCCGCCGTATTTGGGTTGGCGACGCCCTCGACCGGCCCGCCAGAAGAGGTTCGGCTCGTCGGGCCGGGCCACCACCACCAAGGCCTGCTGCAGGTTCAGGCCGTCCAGCAGGGCTTCCAGGGTACGGTTGAGAATTTGTTCCAGGTCCAGGGCGCCGGCCAGTTCGGCGAACACCCGGGCCAGAAGTTGGGCGCGTTGTTGTTCCCGTTGCAGGGCCTGGGTGCGCTCGCGAATGCGGTTTTCCAGTTCTTGGGTCAGCCGCTGGGCCACCTGGAACAGGTGCGCATTGTGCAACGCGGTGCCGATGTGCCGGGCCATGACCTGAGCCAGCGCGATTTCCTCGGGCAGGAAGCGCCTCTCCCGTTCCAGCCAGAAGAACCCCTGGAACTGGTCGCCCTGGCCGGCAGGCACCAGCAGCACGGTACCGGTGGGTTGGGAAAGCAGGTCCAACAGGGGTTGCAGCCAGGCTTCTTCCTGGGGTCGGCAGGTTTGGAAAGCCCGACCTTCGCGCAGGTATTCCAGCAACGGCTCCAGGTGCTCCGATGCCAGGGTGGGCTTGGGCGCGCCGTTGGTGGCTTCTGGGGCCTGGGCGCGCCACTGCAGGGTTTTGGGGTCGGCTTCCCAGGCCAAAGTGCGGGAGGCATTGACAGCCCGGTGCAGGTGCTGCACCCCTTGTTCCCACAAACTGACGGGGTCCAGGGTCTGGGTCAGGGCTTCGGAAAGGCGATAAAGCGCCTCCAGTTGTCGCGTGCGGGCCGTCAGTTCGGCGCGCGTTTGCGCCGCGGTGTGGAAGGCGCGGTTGTAATCCAGGTAGGTCGTCAGGGTTTGGGCGAATTGGGCACCGATGCGAATTTCGTCGCCCAGGAAGCCGTGGGGGATGTCCCTTTCCAGGATGACCAGCCCTTGCAGGCTCCGCTGTTCGGCGTCGTACAAAGGCAAGCCTAACCAACTGCCTCCCCCAGTGGGGCTGCTGTCGTCCAGGACGGGCTGTCCGGTGGGGAGCCATAAAGGCTTCCCGGTTTCGGCCAGGCGTTTCAAAATGCGGCTATCCTCAAGGGAAACCCGTAAGCCCAGGGGAATGTCTTCCCGGGAGACCCCTGCGGTGGCCTTGACCACCATTTCTTTCCCTTCCCGCAGCCAGGCACTGGCTCGGTCGTAGGGGAGCATGGTGCGGAATACTCGAAGCGCCGTTTCCATGAAGTCTTCCGGCTTGGTGGTCAGCAAGCGGGGGAAGTAACGCACGGCCCGGCCAACGGCGTTGTAGAAATCCGACCAGGCGGCCAGCGTCACCCCCAGGGAGCGGAAGCGCTCCAGTAAGGTGTTCCATGCTTCTCGGGTTGGCGGCTGGGGGGGCGCTTCCCAGGCGTGGAAGAGGAAAAGGGTGTTGGTATAGGGCCAAGGCGCGGCCAGGGTGTAACGAGGAGGCGTCTCTTGGGGCCCCTGAGCCTCTCGAAAGCGCGCCCGCCATCGGCCTGTTTCGTCCTTCCATAGGGACGTTTGGGTTTCGTCCCACACATGGAATTGGTCCGTTCTCCCAACTTGCACCACAGGATGGTCCGGCTCCAATTGCGCCTGGAGAAAGGCTTGTGGGGCCTCAAAACCCAAGCCGTGCTGAAAACGTAGAGGTTCCCCAGGCCGTCCGCTCCACAAAGTCAGCGCCTGGGCCTGGGGCACCAAACGCAAGGCATCCAGGAGGAGTAGATGCCATGCGTTGGGCAGGATTTGGGTTTGCACAGGGGTTATGCTTGTTCGAGTCACGGCTTCCGTTCCGTTGGTTGTTCGAGATGTCGGCATGGGCAGGGGTACGGCCCCTCGGAGCCCATGTGCAGCGTTTTCACATGTCGCGCCGTCGCGCTTCCGAAGCGATTTCGGCAATCTCCCGAATGTCCGCGAAGTCGTGGTCTCGAGCGAAGACGAGACCCACGGCCAGGGACATGAGGGGCACGTGGCGTTCGGTGCCGTCCTCTTCTTTCAGAATCAGGTAGCCTCGTTGACGGTCTCGGAAGTGGTAATGGCTTTGAATGGCCTCGCGAAAGCGGGCCTTGAGTTCGTCGCGAATGCGCAGGGCTTCGTTTTCCCCGGTGATGACCACGAAATTGGCATCCGCGGGCTGACCGATGAAGTCCTCGGGGCGACCGTATTGGTTCACCACCTGGTTGAGCAGGCGGGCGGTGAAGCGGAGCACGTCGTCTGCGGCCATGAAGCCATAGGCCTGGCGGAATTCGTAGAAGTGTTGGATCCAAATGTCCAGCAAGGCCCAGTCTTTGCGATGCAAGATTTGCCGCAGGTATTCTTCCAGCGCCCGGCCCGAAGGTAGGCCGGTTCGGGGGTCGGTCATGCGCTCCCGCTCGATGCGGTCCAGGGTGTTCTTGACCCGCAGGCGCAGTTCTTCCATGTCGAAAGGTTTGGTGATGTAATCGTCCGCGCCCATTTCCAGGCCCTGGAGCCGGGCATCCCGTTCGTCCCGCTGGGTCAGGAAGATGACGGGAACATGCGCGGTGCGGATGTGGGAGCGGATTTCCCGAAACACTTCGTAACCGTCGATGTCCGGCAGCATGATGTCCAGAATGATAAGGTGGGGGATTTCACGACGGCTCTTTTCCACCGCCTCTTTGCCGCGCATGGCCACGTCGACCTGATACCCCAGGCGGCTGAAGTACATTTGAAGCATGTTGGCGATGTCCGGGTCATCTTCCACGATGAGCAAGCGAGCGTGTTCCATCGTCTTTGCTCCTTACGAGGTGTTGGAAAAGCACCCAAGCATTTTTCAAAACCCGGTTTTCAAACCCGGAATTTGACTTTCAGCCGGGCAAGGCCCTTCTGGACGATGCCGGGTTTTTCTGTTTCAGGCGTTGATGCCAAATTTCGCCAAAGGCCTCCTTTTGCGTCTTCCGAAGGCGACGGCCAAAGCCATACCACTCAGCCAAACGAAAGCCGTGCGTATGCGCCCACTGTTGGATTTGCCATACTCGTTCCGGGTCGATGCGTTTGCCTAAAGTATAACATTCAAAACGCTTTTCGAGCGCGAGAATCATGGTTTCGGCCATGCATGCATAAGCCAATTTGCGGGGAAGGCCAAAGTTGAAGCCGAAGTCCACCGGCCCGGGTACTCGTATCAGGCCGCCGTCCAGCACCAGCAGGTCGCGGCGGTTGGCCAGGGCGGCGGTGGCATCCCGGGGGATGGCCATGTCGATGACCACGGTGCCAGGGGCGAGGTATTGGGGGCGCAATACAGCGTAGGTCGCGCCGGTGGCGCTCACCACCACGTGGGCCCGGTGCAAGTCCTCCAGGCGGGTGATGCCCTCCAGCGAAGTGTGGGGGGCATAGGCCTGCAGGTCTTCCAGAAGGTGCTGAAGCGCGGCGCGGCGTCGGCTGAAAACCAGCAGCCGGTGCACACGGCGGGCCAACAGCAAGGCCACGGCCCGGCCGATACCACCCGTGGCGCCCACCACGGCCACGGTGAGGGCATCGAGGGGGGTGTCGTAGGTGCGAACCACGTCTTCCACCAATTCCACCGCGGAGGCCACGGTGTACGAGTCGCCCGTGGTGACCGGGATGCGCAGGGCTTTGGCAACGGTGATGCCCCCGTCGCCGATGGCCGAGGTGAACGCGCCCAGCCCCAAAATGTCCACGCCCAGGCGCTCCGCGAGCCGGCCGGTCTGGATGATTTTGGCGTAGGCCCGTTCCAGGGGCAGGGTGCGGAGCCGGTGCGCGGTCAGCGGGCAGGCGATGAGGTGGCCGGTGAGTTCTTCGCCCGTGTGTTGCGAAACCACGCCCCGCACCCGGGAAAGGTACACCGGCGGGAAGTAAGCCGAAAGGAAATGAATGGCTCGCTCAGGAAGCATGCGGGCCAGCAAGGGGAATTTGCGGGCAACATCCTGTTTGGGGTCGATGGGGTGAATGATGAAGGCAAAACTGCTCATAGGGAACCACGTCCTGATGCGATATGGCTCCCCTCCTCCGGGTCTTCTTCACCCTCACGAGGGTACAGGCGTCGGTGTCGGTGGTCCGGCCACCGATGGTGGTCGCTTTCCTCGAAGGTGACGTCCTTTTTGATGACGTGACGGTCTTCCCGCACGATGAGTACCACATCGGATTCGATGGTGCGAGCGGGGTAGATCACGAAGCCCGAGCCGATGCGGCAGTTGTGCCCCACCGCGCTACCCAAAACGATGAAGTTGGTGTCTTCCAGTTGGCCGTCGGCGTTGCGCACCTTGAGGGGCTTGGAAAGCAGATTGAAATCGGTGAAGGTGGTGCCTGCACCCACGAAGGAATTGCGCCCCACCACGCACAGTTGCAGACAGGAGTTTTGGGCCACGGTGCTGTTTTCCATGAAGGTGGTCATGAACAGGGAAGCCCGGAAGGGCAGGAAGGAGCCGTCACCCACTACGGAAAGCAACAACTGGCACCCCTGGGAGATGTTCACGTTGTTGCCGATGATGCAGTTGTCGATGACTACGCCGGCACCGATGGTTACGTTGTCGCCGATGGTGGTGGGGCCGTGAATCACCGCACTGGGGTCGATGACGCAGTTCTTGCCGATTTTCACCAGTTCCGAGGATTGCAGCACCTGTTTGCCTTCCAGCATGGCCTTGAACAGGATGCGCAGTTTGAACAAGGGGTCGCGTTTGAGACGGGCCTCGAACCGCGCTCCCCGGGCAAACAGCCCCATGACCACATCGGCGAAAAGGATGTGGACCCAGGTATCGATGGCGATGAAACCGCGCAAGGGGACGTAGAAGGTCAGGTCGCCCAGTTCGCGCGCCATGTAAGGCGGAACGTGGTGGTAGCCGATTTCCTGCACCTGCATGTCCACCACCAGGGGTTCCGCCGGTTCCTGCACCACGCCCTTGGGGTAGTACCACAGGTCGGCCAGATACAGGTCGCCCTGTTGGGTATAAGAGCGGGAGAGAGGAAGCATGTGTTCGGTGAAAGCGGGATTGTCGGGGGAAAAGGCTACCCGACTGGGTCGGTCGCGTTTGCGGGCTTCTTCCAAAAAGGCCTCAATGAAATATCGGTCGAAGAACAGATTGTCGCGGTAGACCAGCACCTCTCCTTGGAGCGCAGGAATTCCCTGCCCGGGGAAAAGGGTGATTTCCCGGGTGGTATAGGGCGCCAGCACATCCCGCTGCCAGGCCCAGAGGGGTTTGTTCTGCACCCGCAAATCCCGGGCCGGTTCGTTGAAAGGCCGGATATGGCGAGGGTCGTGTAAGATGATTTTGAACATGGTCGGTTCCCGTGTGCGTTCCCGCTTCCATTGTACCTGAAAAAGGGATGAGGGAGCGCAAAGCACCTTGGTCAGCCAGGATTCGTTCACGTTTCCTCTGGTGCGGTTGCTCCCTTTTCAAAGGTGGCAAGGCCCCACTGTTGCAGGAACTGCCCCAGTTGGCGGAAGTCGGCTTCGATGACCGGGCGTAAGGCCTCGCGATACAGCCCGGCCGCGGGATGGTACATGGGCACCAGCCATCGGGAGCCAAGGCGAAAAGCCCGACCGTGCACTTGGCTGATGCGGACCTGGGGAAGGAAGTAGGCCATGGCAAAGCGTCCCAAAGTGACCACGACGGCCGGATCCAGAAGGGCCAACTGGCGCTCCAAATAGGGGCTGCAGGCATCCACTTCTTCGGGCTTGGGGTCGCGGTTGCGGGGCGGGCGGCACTTCACGATGTTGGTGATGAAAACCTGCTTCCGGGCGAGTCCGGCCAGCCCCAGGAGCCGGTCCAGGAAGCGCCCGGCCGCACCCACGAAGGGCCGTCCGGTGCGGTCTTCGTGAAAGCCTGGAGCCTCGCCCACCAGCATGACGCGGGCCGAAGCCGGGCCTTCGCCGGGAACGGCCTGGGTACGGGTGCGGTGCAGCCCGCACCGGGTGCAGGCGCGAATCGCTCGCGCCAGGTCTTCCAGCAGGTCTTCGGGAGAAGGAGATACCTTCGGGTTCATGGCGCGATTTTCTTCACCATGCGCAAGCCGTCTTCCCAGCGGTTGGGCGGTATGCGGTAATAGCGGGGCAGGCGCCGTTCGATTTGAAAACCGCGGCGCAGGTACCATTGCAAGGCCTTGTGGTTGTCCATGCGCACGTCCAGATACACGTAGGTCTTCCCCAGGCGTCGGGCGGTGTCCAGGGCTTTTTCTAACAAAGCAGACCCCACCTTGCGGCCCTGGTACGCTTGCGCCACGCCGATGTTGGCCACTTCCACCGCGTCCTCGTGAATCCACAGCACCAGATAACCGATGACGCGCTCTTTCCCACCCTCATTCCCTTCCACCACCGCCACCCACATTTCGGTGTACGGGTTGCGCATTTGGGTTTCAAAGGCCCCGCGTGGCCAGGGGTCCGGGCAGAGTTCCCGTTCCAGGGCTTCGACCCAGTCCAGGTCTTCCCGGCGTACAGGCCGAAGGCGAAAGCGCACAGGGAGCCTTCGGGTTTGCTGCGCGGTTTGGGTTGAGGTCTTCATAGCCCTTCCCTTTGCAAAAGGAACCCTTCCGACCGGAAATCGTGGACAACGAAGGCCTGAGCCTCTCAAGGTTTTTTGGTCTGTCCGCCCAGATAGTACGGGGTCAGGGTCACGGGGTCGTCCACCAATCCCTTTTGCAAGCGTTCCCAGGCCAGGAAGGCCAGCCATCCGGCCCGACGGACGTTCAGAGGAGGGGGCATCAATCGCGCCCGGGGGTGCCGTTCCAGCAGAGTACGTGCCGAAGGAGGCATTTCGCCCGCTACCAGCGTGGGTTCGGTGATGATGCTTTGCAATTCTTCGGGTGTGACCAGGAAAGGCGGGCCTTCCGCGTGCCAGTGGTTGCGCCGCCAGCGGTACCAGCCCGCGGCCAGGCGTCCCCGGCCCATGGGGAGCAGGGCCAGGAGCATATGCTGGGGAAGGTGGGGTATGCCGGCCACGACCACGTCCAGGGAGAAGACCCCGATGAGGGGGAACCCCAGGGCCAGGGCCATGGCCTTGGCCACGGCCATGCCGGCCCGAAGGCCGGTGAAGGAACCCGGACCGGTGGCCACGGCGATGGCTTTCAAATCTCGGGCCTGGAGGCCGTTGGCTTCCAGCAGGCGTTGGATCCAGGGCGCCAGGGTTTGGGTGTGGCGCCGACCCGCGTACCACCACACCTCGCTGCGGACCTGTTGGCCGTCGTACAGGGCCAGCCCTAAGTGTTCGGTGGATGTATCCAGCGCGAGGAGCACGGATCAGCCTCCTAACAGGGCTTTGCGCAGTTGGGTGAGCAGGGACAGTGCGCGAGCCCCCTGCGCTTCGAAGAGTAGATTACGCTGTTCTTCGGCTAACCAGGAGAGGCGCACGGTGAGCCGGTCCTCGGGTAGCCAGGCACGGATTTTGTCGGCCCACTCCACGGCCAGGGGACCTTCTTCCAGCATGGCGTCCAGGTCCCACGCCATGAGTTCATGGGGGTTGTTCAAACGGTAGGCATCCAGGTGGTAAAAACGCGCGCCGTCGCCCCGACGGTACACATTCACCAGGACAAAAGTGGGGCTGGTCACCGGGTCGGTGGAACCCCAGCCCGCAACCATGCCCTGGATGAAGGTGGTTTTGCCGCTTCCCAGGTGGCCCTCCAGAGCAATCACATCCCCGGCTCGGAGCAGACTGCCCAAACGCATCCCTACCCGTCGGGTTTGCTCCGGCGAACGGGATACGAATTCCAGCGCGTTTGGTCGTAAAATAGGCACCGAACGACCTCGTTGTCTGCGGGTTCCGCAAAAAGTATATCACTCTTGGGAGAGAACGATGCCGGAAATCTTCACCCCGGAATGGGCCGAGCGCTGGTGCCAGGCCCTGAATGCGGATGCCACCTACGCCCGAGTTGCCCGGACGTGGGAAGGGAGTTTGCTCCTGGTCATGGAGGCGGACCCGGATTACGGCCTGGAGACGCCGCGCTATGTGCTGGCGGACCTGTGGCATGGCCGATGCCGGCAGGCGCGGGTGGCCGGGCCGGAGGATGTGGAAGCCGCGGATTACGTCTTACAGGCCCCGGCGGCGGTGTGGTACCGTCTGTTGACGGGCGACGTTGGCCCCATTCCCGCTTTGGTGCGGGGGCAATTGCGGTTGGTCAAGGGGAATCTGATGGCCCTGCTGCCTTACGTGCGGGCCGCCCAGCGCTTGGTGGAAGTGGCCACCCAGATTGGCACCACTTTCCCAAAGACGCCTGAACATCCTTGACATCCGCGGACGGTTCGTTGGACCGGGTTTGCGGGCAGGGCTGGAAGGCATAGACCAGCAAATCGCCCCAGCGTTCCGGACCCGAGGTGCAAAAGCGAGCCAGGGGACCATCCAGGTAGGGGTGGGGCAGCCCCAGGCGGTGATAGTCCTGGATTTCCTTTTCGAACACCAGGAACCACATCCGGCTCTGGTAGGTTTCCAAAACCTGGGGATTGAGGGGCGGGGGAATGCCCAGCCCCTTTTGCATCATGGGGGAAAGGGTATCGCTGCCGCTTCCCGGTGGGTCGGGCAGGTACATCTGCTCCAGGTGTGGTGCGATGTAGTGCATGGGCAGGTACGAGAGTTTGTTGGAATGCACAATCCACTCACCGGCCTGGCGATGGGCTTCCAGCCAGGCCGCCAGTTGGGGAAAGGGTGCATAGGGAAAGCCCTGATAAGTGAGGTGAACCCCCATGCCCAGCCCCGCGGCCAGCAGCCACACCACCAACAACACGCGACCGATTTCCCGTCGTGGGGCGGCCTCCCACAAGGCCCAGGCCAGCCAGAACAGGTAGAGGATACCCAGGGGGGTCAGCAGCCGGACCAGATACACGGGCAGCCATTGGGAAAAGAGAAAGATGAAGGCCCAGGGGGCCAATAAGGCGATGAGAAGGGTTCGGGGAGATGAAGAGTGGCGCAAGGTATGCCACAAACCCACGGCCAGCAGGACCATAGTCAGGACGAAAGCCGATATGGCCGTCCATCCGGGCATGGGAACATGAACGGTGAAGGCCAGGAGCGTGTTCAGGATTTCGGTCAGGCCGGGCGGGAGAATCCAGTAGGCCTGTTTTACATGACCCACTTGAACCCGCAACACCCAGGCCCAGGGAAGGTAAGCCAGGCCCATGCCCAGCCCCGCGGCCAGCAGGGGACCGAGCCGGTTTTCCTTGTGGGCGATGTAAAAGGCCAGGGGCGCCCAGGCGGCCAGGTACAGGATGGCCGCGTTGTGGGTGTAGAGCAACAGGATGCCGAAACCGGTCGTGACTACCCACCAAATGCGGCGGCCGGTGGTTCGCGCCTGTTCAAAACTCCACAGCAGGCCCAGGGCGGCGGCGGCCAACATGCTGTACATGCGGGCTTCTTGGGCGTAGTGGATTTGGAAAGGGGAAAGGGCTACCATCCAGGCGGCCATGCGGGCCGTGGAAGGCGAAAGCCAGCGGTGGGCCAGCTTCCAGGCCAGTGCCCAGGCGACCATACCCCAGACCACGGAGAGCAACCGTACCTGGACGACGCCATCACCGAAGAGTTCCGTCCAACCCCACAGGAGGAAATAGAACAGGGGGGTGTGATGCTCCCCTCGATGTCCCTGCAACAAGGCCCGCCATGTAGCCGTGGCGATGCCTCCCCAGCCCTGCCGGGCCAGGACCACCCCAAAGGCTTCGTCGTACCATAGGGGTCGAATATCCAGCGCGATGAGCCGAAGCGCCAAAGCCACCAGGAAGGGCCAGAGCCATGCCGGGAGGCGAAGGTATTTCATGCGGAACCGGGAAGAGGGCTTGAGCATGGTAGGACCGCGCTTTTTGGACAGGGCTTCGTCCCATTTCGAAGGTAGGCCTTTGGGCGTACCCTTGCGGCTGATGGCCTTCGAAAGGCAATCATACCAAATCTCAAACAGCACCCCCTGCATTACGGTTTTGGTGGGTGCACTCAAGAGTTGCCGAAGAGGTCAAAGGCTGACGCGTCGGTCGGCCGCCGCAGGAATACGCAGGAATATAGATAATGTTGCAAGCGGCTTCGCCGCTTGCAACATTATCTATCTCTGGTATGCATCCGTTGTGGTCGCGGGTCATGTTTGGCTTCAGCCCCTGGATGTGGTTCAGGAATGGGGAGCCGTCTTGAAAACATGACATTTGTCATATCGGCGGAGGATGCCTTCGCTCGTATACTTTACCTGGACAAATTCGACCAATTTGGTCAAGAATTGGAAAGGTCGTGTTGTAAGATGCGTTTTTGGGTCAACCGGCGAACGGATTATGCCATTCGGGTGGTTTTAGGGCTGGCCCGTTACCCGGAAGGGACGCGGGTGGCTGCCGAGCGTCTGAGCCGGGAAATGCTCATTCCGTTGCCGATGTTGTATCGTTTGCTCAAGCCGCTGGCACAGGCGGGCCTGGTCCGCACGTACCCGGGGGCAGGCGGCGGCCTGGAACTGGCTCGTTCGCCGGAGCGCATTACTTTGTGGGATGTCATTACCGCGGTGGAGCAACCGCCCCAGGTTTCGGAATGCGTCGAGTACCCGGAGGTATGCCCCTTTGCGCCCACCTGTCCGGTGCGACGTCGTTGGATACGGCTTCAGCGCATCCTACGAGAAGAGTTGGAGAGCACCACCTTTGCTCAGTTGGCTGCCGAAACGGCTGCAGTGCAAACTCCCTAAGGGCCATAAAGCGGTGAGGTAACCATGACCAAGAAGCGTTCGAATCTCCTGTGGTTGTTGGGATTGGTGGTCCTCCTGGCTCTGGCGGGATGGACCGCGTGGCGGTTTTGGCCGCATCGTTTTGTCGGCACCATTATCCAATCGCCCCAGCCGGCCTATGATTTCGAACTCATGTCGGTCAACGGCCCGGTGCGGTTGAGCGATTTTCGGGGCAAATGGGTGCTGCTCTTTTTTGGTTACACCTACTGCCCGGACGTGTGCCCGACCACTCTGGCCGACCTGGCTCGGGTGATGGACCTGCTGGGCCCCAGGGCCAAAGATTTGCAGGTCATCATGATTTCGGTGGATCCGGAACGAGACACGCCCGAGCGCATGGCCGAATACGTATCCTATTTCCACCCCTCGTTCATCGGTCTGACGGGAACGCCCGAACAAATTCGGGAAGTGGCAACCCAGTATGGCGTGTACTATTACCGTCATGAGGGTACGCCGGAGACGGGTTACCTGGTAGACCACAGCGCTTTCACCGTGCTCATCAATCCCGAGGGTTATCTCAAAGTCATCTTTCCCCCCACTTTTGGCCCCGAAGGAATCACCCCCGAGCAAATGGCCGAGGATTTGAAGTACCTCATAAGCCGCGAATGACCGAGCCCATGTCCATTATCTGGTGAGGAGGTGTTTTGATGTTCCGGTCCGCTCGTTTGGTGGTGCTTGTGCTTCTCTTTGCTCTGGGCCTGGCCGCTTGTACTGCCGCGCCGAAAGGCCCGAAGATCGAGGTACAGGATCCGTGGGCCCGCTCTTCCCCCATGGCCGCGGCAATGGGTGCCATTTACATGAAACTCGCCAACAAGGGTTCCGAGGCGGATGCGCTGGTAGGCGCTTCTACCGAAGCCTGCAAAATGATTGAATTCCACGAGACGTATCAGAAAGAAGGTGGGGCCATGGGTATGCGACCCGTGGAAGGCGGCAGGATTCCCCTCCCCCCCGGTGAAACGGTGGAGTTGAAACCTGGCGGTTTGCACATGATGTGCATGCACAAGCAAATCCCCTTCGAACCGGGCACCAAATTCCAGTTGACTTTGACGTTCGAAAAGCACGAACCCATCACCGTGGAAGTGGAAGTACGCAAGTGATTCCGTTCCGGAAACCGGTCCATTTTCAGGAGGTGGCAAGATGAAGGAGGATTTCGTCCCCAAGGGCACATGGGTGTTCGCTTTGCTCTTTTTGGTGTTGTTGGTACTCATTTGGGGCACGGTGTATTACTTGCTCATTCAGCACGGCCCCACGGTGTGAGAAGGGCAGGGACCCTCCCCTTCAATGTTCGAAGGATGCCACAGGAGGTGCATCATGCACATCGATGTTTTGGAGAAGCGTTGGATTCAAATCAGTATCGCATTGATGGCGGCTTTCGCCGTGCTCATCGGTGTGGCCGCGTTTGCCTGGGGCGTGCAGGTGCCCACGTTGGAGCGTCGAGTGGACCCGGCTCGGCTCAAGGATGACCCCATTTGGTCCAATCCCGGTGTGCGGGAGGTGGTGCCGGGAAAGCACTACGAGGTGTACATGATCGCCAAGGTGTGGCAATTCGAGCCGCGCGAAATCCAGGTGCCGGTGGGTGCCAGGGTTACTTTCTACGTCACCAGCGCGGATGTGCAACACGCCTTCAAAATCGTGGGCACCAGTGTAAGCATGCAGGTGTTGCCGGGCTATGTGGGGAAGGTGTCTTACACTTTTCAGGAACCTGGTGAATATTCCTTCATCTGTACCGAGTATTGCGGCATTGGCCATGCGGCCATGTATGGCGTCATCAAGGTGACGGAATCGAAATAAGCACCTCTTCAATATGATAAGGAGGGTTGTGCCATGGCCGAAACGTTCCGGCTTCCCCCCAGTGAGAAGAAACTCATCGTTTGGCATCTGGTGATTGGGGTCGTGGCCATCTCTATTGGCGGTTCCTTGGGTTTGTTCCAGATCCTCAACCACGGCGGTATCGATTGGTACGGTTGGCTGAGCAAAATCGGTATCAAGAATTACTACCAGGGCCTGACGTTGCACGGTGTGCTCAATGCCATCGTGTGGACCACGTACTTCATCATGGCCTTTTTGACCTTCAACGTGGTCTATGGCCTCAAACAGCCGTTGAAATCGGCCAAGGTGAACTGGCTTGGTTTTTGGGTAATGACCCTGGGTGTGGTGCTGGCCGCGATTCCCATCTGGCTCAACCAGGCCACGGTGTTGTACACCTTCTACCCGCCCATGCTGGCCCCCTGGTTCTTCTATCTGGGCCTGGCCCTGCTGGTAGTTGGTTCCTGGATTGAAGGTTGGGGCTTGGCCTGGACCTATTTTGCCTGGCGCAAGGCCAATCCCGGCCAGCGTTCGCCCTTCATCGCCTTTGCTTCGGTGCTGACTTTTCTCCTTTGGCAACTGGCTACCATCGGTGTGGCCGCGGAAGTGTTGATTCTGCTCCTCCCCTGGTCTCTGGGGCTGACCCCGGGCCTGGATGTGGAGTTGGCCCGGACCCTGTTCTGGTGGTTCGGTCATCCGTTGGTGTACTTCTGGTTGTTGCCGGCGTACATTTCCTGGTACGGCTATTTGCCGCGCCAGGCCGGCGGCAAACTCTTCAGCGATACCTTGGCGCGATTGGCCTTTTGGCTCTTCCTGTTGCTCTCGGTGCCCGTAGGGTTCCATCATCAGTACCTGGACCCCGGCGTTCCCCCTACCTGGCGGTACATCCATGCGTTGCTTACCCTATCGGTCGTGGTGCCCTCTATGATGACCCTGTTCACGGTGGTGGCTTCGCTGGAATACGCGGGCCGTAAGCGGGGTGGTAAAGGCCTTTTGGGTTGGATTCGCGCGCTGCCCTGGGGTGACCCGTCGGTGGCCGCGCAATTGCTGGCCGGCCTCATTTTCGTGTTCGGCGGCATCGGTGGCGTCATCAACGCCTCGTACAACGTGAACATGATTTTGCACAACACCACCTGGGTTTCCGGCCACTTCCATCTCACGGTGGGTACCGCGGTGACCCTGACCTTCATCGGCATTTTTTACTGGTGGGCGCCTTATCTTACGGGCAAGCCGTTGCCGGTGAAATTGGCCCGAGTGCAGGTGTGGCTGTATGCCATCGGTATGGCCATTTTCTCCCAGGCCATGCACGCCCTGGGGTTGCTGGGCGCGCCCCGGCGCACGCCTCTGGGCAATGCCCCCTACATTCCGCCGGAGTGGCAGGGCCTGCTGCTGCGGGAACTCATCGGCGGCATCCTTTTGGTGACTGGTGGCACGCTGTTCATCGTCATTGCCGCGTATTTTGCCTTTGCCAAACCGAAGGAACGGGTGACGGTAGAGCCGCCGGTGGCCGAGGCCCTGCAAGATCCGCAACTCACCCCGGCCTGGCTGGATACCTGGCGGCCCTGGGTGGTGGGTGCGGTGTTCCTGGTCCTGTTGGCTTACACGCCCGTGTTGTTGGACCTGGTTCAGAACATGGTGCTGGTCACCGCGCCCCGCATCCCGTTGTGGTAAAGCGGAAATGCAAGAAAGGGCGGCCCGGATCAGGCCGCCCTTTCTTTTTCCGTGGGCCAATCGAGGAGGATTATCGGCTGTTTTCATTCGGGCAGGGCAGCCAGCGCGGGAAATCGTCCGGTCCGCCCTTGCTCCGCGCGGTGGGAAAACCAGCGGGTGGTATCGCACGCGGTGCATATGCCCGAAATGCGCACCTGGCCCACACCGGCCCGGTGCAATTGCCACGCGTTGGCCGCCCACAGATCCAGGGCCTGGCGCTGGCCCAAAGGGCGGAACCAGGTTTTGGCCGTTTCCCCGAAGTGATGCTGGAAAGCCGCTTCCACCTCTGGCCCTACTTCGTAATGGTCGGGGCCGATGGCCGGACCCAGCACCGCGACCATCCGGCGGGGCCGGGCGTTGTAGGCCTGGGCCAGGGCCTCGACCAGGCGCAGAGCGATGCCTTGCGCGGTGCTGCGCCACCCCGCATGGGCCAGCCCCAGTACCCGACGCTTGGGTTCGTACACCAGGATGGGCAGGCAATCGGCAAAGCGCATGAGCAGGGTCACGCGCGGGTTGTGGGTGATGATGGCATCGGCCTGCAGGGGCGGCATGCGATGGGTCCGCGGGGCCGGAGCCAGCACCACCCGGGTGCCGTGCACCAGCCAGGTATCGTACCGGGTGGCGAAGTCCCGCCCCAGGGCGCGAAAAGCCCGCTCCAGGTTTTCCCGCACGTTCTCGGGCGCGTCGCCGGTGGTGATGCTGGTATTCAAAGAGGCCCAGGGTGCGGGGCTCACCCCGCCCTGCCGGGTGAAAACGCCGTGCAGCACGCCCAGCGCGTCCAGGGCTTCGTCGTACCACCAGGTCAGGCCGTTGTCGCTTCGGAAGGGCATGGGGTCTTCCCGCTGTTTCTACGATGCAGGGGCTGCAGGTTCCGCTTTTTCGGGTATGTCCTGGCGGGCCTGCCGTCGGGCTTCCAGCAGGCGTTTTTTGCGCAACAACAAAACCCGGGTTTCTTCCATGCTTTCCATCATCATGGGAACCATGAACCAGGCCGTGGTGAAACCGAAGATGAAACCCGTCAGGGTGCGCAAGAGAGGCGTGCTTTCCCGGTAGGGCAGGAAGGAGTTGGGTATCTGGCTCAAAAGTTGCGAGAAGCCATCCAACCCGACGGGCGTCCAGCCCAGCAAAATCCACAAATACCAGGGCAAGGCCGGTAAACGTTTGCCCCGGCTGTAGGCCACCGCGTAGATGAGGGTGAAGAGCCAGAACGCGCCCCAAATGGCTACATCCCGCTCGCAAATGGCCACTTTGTAGCCCAGGCGCTCATTGCCGATGAAGGCCCGCGCCGTCCACAGGTCCTCTTCGTCGTAACCCGTGACCTGGCCGTAGGTCTTCAGGTCGGGAACCCGGGCCGCGGCTCGCGGGTAGGCCGGTTGTTCCCCGAACAAGAACCATGACCGAAAGGCAAGTTGGTGACAGGTCACGCTGTAGGCCTTGTAAATCAGCCGGGCCGGGCCGTCCAGACCCACCTTCATGAAGACCGGTGCCAGCCAGGGAAGGGAGACGTACAGGGTGAGAAAGCCCAGGAAAACCCAGAGGAAGTTCTGGGAAAGCCACAGGGAGAAACGGTCGAGGCGTCCGAAGGCCTGGGGTCGGGGGGCGCGTCCCAGGCTCTCGCGGAAAGCCCGGCCTTCGCGCGCCGCCGCCAGGGTGACCTCCAGGGTTTTCTTGCTGAAGGGGGCCTTCAGTACGTAAGGGCCGATTTCCAGCAAGGGCGTTTGGCCTCGGTACTGCCGTTCCAGGGCCGGGTCTTGCGTGATGTCGATGAAAACCGGCTGGAAGGGGTGTCGAGAACGCAACTCTTCCAGCCACCCGCGCACGGTGGACCATTTTTCGTCTTGGGGATGGAAATACGCCAAAACCTCCACGTTCACTACGGCCTCCTCGCGTTCGTTTTACTTCAACAATTTGTCCAGGTAAGCAGAAAGGCTCCCTTCGTCCAAAATGCCCATGTGCTGGGCCACCACATTACCCTGAGCATCGATGAAAAAGGTGGTAGGTAGGGCTTGAACGCCGTAGCGCCGCCCGGCAATGCCTTTCTCGTCCACCAGGAGGATGATGTGTTGAAAGCCCATGTTCTCCTGGAAAATTTCCACCATGTCCTTCGGTTCGCCGAAGTTGACGGCCAGGAAGAGCACCTTTCCTTCCAGTTGCGCGGCCATGCGGTCCAGCAAAGGCATTTCGGCTTTGCACGGCGGACACCAGGTGGCCCAGAAGTTAAGCACGACGGGGGTACCTCGCAATTCCGAAAGGCGGTAGGTTTTTCCCGTGAGGGAAACCAAAGCGAAGTCGGGCGCCGTACCCTTCCATGCAGCCGAAGCACCGGCTGTGGTTTGGGTGCGTTCGTCCCGGGCGTGGAGAAAGCGGCCCACGGCCAGCCCCAGGCCCAACAGAATCAAAGCCAGGCCCACACCGAACATCAAGGTCAGTTGGGGAGAGGTGCGTCGTTTGCGCGTTACCATAACACCCTCCAGAGGTCGCTCCAGGTTTGTACACTGGCCAGCCGAGCCAGGCGCCCGGTGACCAGCAGGATGCCCATGAGTACCAGTACCGCGCCCATGAATTTTTCGGCCCAGTGGCTGACCTTCCCGTACTTATGCAGAAGGGTCAGGACCCAATCCAGGCTCCAGGCCGCAGCCAGGAAGGGCACGGCCAGTCCCAGGGAGTAAATGGCCAGCAAGGCCATTCCCCAACTGATGGTACCTTCCTGTAACGTCAGGGTGAGAATGGTGCCCAGCACGGGACCTACGCACGGAGACCATCCCGCGGAGAAGAAGATGCCCATGAAGAAAGAGGTGATGTACCCGCGGCCTTCCCACCGTTCCATATCGCCGGCCCGCCATTCGTAGGAGAGCAGGGGGATGCGCAAAATCCCCAGCATGTGCAGACCAAAGAGGATGACGATGACCCCACCAATGCGGGCCAGGTAGAAGCGCAGGTCGTAAAGCAGCGTGCCCAGGGCGGAAGCCGTAAAGCCCAGGGTGAGAAAGATGACGGTGAAGCCCAGAACGAAGGCAAAGCCGTGGCGCAACGTGTGCCACTTTCGCTCCATGCTGGGTTCGTCGCTTATGGTCAGTCCCTGGCTGCCCAGGTAGCCAATGTAAGCCGGCACCAGGGGGAGCACACAGGGCGAGATAAAGGAGACCACACCGCCGACGAAGGCGGTTACGGCCTGGAGCAATTGGGCAATCATGAAAACCGTCCTCCTGTAAGGAAATGCAAGGGCCCCTTTGTGTTTTGTTGAAGGCAGGGATGCCTCTCATTATACCGAGGAATGCGTGTAGACGTGCGCGCTTTTTGGGGTGGGTGCCGCCGGATACGAATTTTCCGCGGGCGAGGTTTTGCGATACCGCGCACTAACGCTCGACGACCTGCACCAGGGTACCGCCGGGCATGGGGATGGTGATATCACCGGGGTCGTAGGGCACGGGGGGATGGGTCCAGCGAAAGACCCATTTGGCATCCTCGTGGGTGACGTTGACGCACCCGTGGGAGCGAGGCACGCCGAAATCGTTGTGCCAGTAGGTGCCGTGGATGGCCACACCGCTGCCCACGAAGAGGGAGACCCAGGTTACCGCGGGCACGTCCCAGCCGCCGCCGGTGGTGCCGCCCGTCATGTGCAGGGAAATCAACTTGCGCCAGATGGGATTGGTGCCCAGGGGGGTGGCCCATTTGTCCACGGGGTTGCCTTCCGCGTCGAACTTGGCGCCCGTGGAAACCCGGCAGAAGTACACCTCGGTGTTGCCTTCGTAGCAACTCATGGTCTGGTAGGTCACGTCCACCACGATGCGTTTGTCTTCCACGCCGGGGGAAAGGGGCGCGATTTCTTCCGGCGTCACGGGGCGAAAGGCCTGGGCCAGGGCCCAAAAGGTATCGCCGTAGGTGCCGTGCCGCTCGGTAACGTGGTACCACACCCGGCTCTGGTCGTCGGTCTTGAGGGCATCAATCCACACCACCTGGCCGTAGTACAGGCGAGGATGCTTCACTTCCTTCCACCAGGGGGAGCGTAAAGGCGGGTTGGCGGGGATGAGGTCCACATAAGGTACCGTCACCTCGGCCCACATGCCGGGTTTTTCCCCGTATTGAGGGAGTTGCTCCAGGGGCTGATTGGGCAGGTTGCGCACGGGTTGCAGATACGGCGCCCAGATGTATCCCTGGCCGGTGTCCACGAAGCGCTGGTTGATGCGGTAGGGGTGCACGCCCACCACTTCCCGCAACCAGGGCACCACCGCGTCTTCGAACAGGTAGCCGATGGTGGGGCTGTCGGCGTGGGGCTGGGCCTTGATTTCGATGCGGCCCTGGGAAGCGTTGCGCCCCAGCAGGGGCGCATCGGGGAATTGGGGTTGCAGCAGGGGCGCCCGCCGCGCCCACGCAGGCAGGGCCAGGGCGCCCACGGCCCCCAGCATGAGTTTGAGTACATCCCGACGGTGAAGGAACTTGGTCATCGTCTTCGCCTCCTCCGTCGGCCGCGTTTGCCTTTGAACCATTGGGCCGGAAAGCCAAAGCGCATGAGCATGGCCGGGTCGTTGCGCCAGTTCTTGTGCACTTTCACCCGCAGGTCCAGGTACACCTTGCGGCCGGACATGGCCTCGATGGATTGGCGAGCCAGGGTACCGATTTTCTTAATCATGGCGCCGCCCTTGCCGATGACAATGGCCTTTTGGGAATCCCGCTCCACGAACAGGGTGGCCGCGATGTAGGCGGCGTCGTCGCCCCGCTCCTTGTACTCGTCGATGCGCACCGCGATGGCGTGGGGCACCTCGTCGTGGAGGAAGTGGAGCGCGGCCTCCCGAATCAGGTCCGCGGCGATTTCCCGTTCGTACAGGTCCGTGATTTGGTCTTCGTCGTAGTAGGGCGGGCTTTCGGGCAGGCGCTCCAGGATTTTGTCCACCAGGGTGTCCAGGTTTTCCCCCGTGAGCGCGGAGATAGCCAGAAATTCGGCCTCCGGGTACAGGGAGCGGTACAGGGCTTCCCGCGCGGGCCGGTCTTCCTCGCTTACTTTGTCCACTTTGTTCATGGCCAGGAGTACGGGTTTGTCCTTGGCACCCAGCCGGATGTTTTGGGCCACCAGCCGGTCCTCCTGGTGGGGCAGTTGGCTGCCGTCCACCAGGAAGAGCACCACGTCGGCGTCGTCCAGGGCTTCCCGGGCTTCCAGGTTCAGGGCGCGGCCCAGTTCGTGCAGGGGGTAATGGATGCCGGGGGTGTCGATGAACACGATTTGGCCCCGCTCCGGCAGGGTGAGGATGCCCAACTGGCGCTTGCGGGTGGTTTGGGGTTTGGGCGAAACCGCGGCGATCTTCTGCCCCAGCAGCGCGTTGATGAGGGTGGACTTGCCCACGTTGGGGCGTCCGGCCACGGCCACGAAACCGGCTTTGAAGCCTTCGGGGATACGCTCGTACAGGCTCATGGTGACCTCGTTTCGGAAGGTGTCGGGGAGGATTTTGCGTTGAGCAGCGTCTCGAGGTCCGTATCGGCCCACAGCACCTTCCCGGTGCGCAAGGCTTCCAGAGCCATGGGTTGTCCTCGGCGAATTTCCTCGACGGTATAGGGAAACACCTGGACGTCAATGGGCGCATCTTCGGGCAGATATTTGGGAATGCGGTCCGGGAAGGGTTGCGGACTTTCGTCCAAAACGAGGAGTAAATCGACGTCGCTCCCTACAGCGAATTCCCCGCTCACCAGGGAGCCGAACAAAACCACGGCCCGAACTTCCGGCCGCGAGCGATAGCGTTCCATCAGCCGATGGAGATAATCCCACAGCGCCTCTTCATCGATCCAGGTGATTTGCACAGAACCGTAGGATTTGCTCCGCAAGACCGATGGCATTCTCTGCCTCCTGCCGGGTATAGAATTCCGTAGGTGCGCCTTCTGCCAGGCCGTTGGGGTAGCGGGTCGGTAATGTAGAATTTGTCCAGGATTTTTGCGGCATCTTCTAAGTCAGCAGGCACTTCAATGCCGCTTTCTCGTATGCCTTGTAACAAACGAAGCAGGACATGCCCGTAAGCGGCCTTTCCCAAGCGGTTCAGGCACGCTTTCAGCGCTTTTTCCGCCGCTTGTTGGGCGGCAAAGCATGCCCATTCGTAATGGCCGGCTTTTAAAGCATAGCGGGCATGTTCCGCATCCGCCAGGGCTTGCTTCCACCAATCGCGCCAGCGCTTCATGGGTCCTCCAATTTAGCCATTTTCCTCTTGTATCGCCTGCCACCGCTCCTTCAGGTAAAGGGCGTCGTCTTCCAGGATGGGGCTTTCCACCAGGATGCGCCCGGCCGCGCCGAAATCCCGCAGGACCCGCAGGATGGCGTCCAGGTCCAGGTCGGCCTCGGCGAAGACCAGGTGCTCTTTTTCCCCTTTGGGGCCGTAATCGATGCCCGAAAGGTGGATGTGCAGCCGCTTCAGCGCGTCGTCGCCCAGGGCCTTGCCGTAGGCTTCCAGCACCCGGGCCCATTCGTCGTAGGTGTTCATGGAACCGTCCCCGGCCCGGGCGTGCAGGTGGGCGAAGTCCAGGCAGGGCTCCACCCATCCGGGAAAGGCCTTGCTCATTTCCAGCACGTCTTCCAGGGAGCCCAGCATGGCCGGCTTGCCCATGGTTTCCGGCCGCAGGCGCACCTTTACCCCTTTGGCCTCCAGTTCCTGGATGACTTCTTCCAGTCGGCGCAGCACCCGGGGCATGACCTCTTTGGGCGCGGCCCCGAAGTAGGAGCCGGGATGGAACACGATATCCGTGGCCCCGGCCAGCGCGCCGTAATAGGCCGCGTCCAGCAGCCGCTTTTTGGATTTGGGCCATTCCTCGTCGCTGGCGTTCAGGTTGATGTAGTAGGGCGCGTGCACGCTCAGGACCACGTTGTGCTGTTGCGCGGTGTCGCGAATGGCCTTGCAGGTTTTCTCACTCACCCGTACGGAGCGTACCCAGCCCAGTTCCAGGGCGTCCAGTCCCAGTTCGGCCAGGCGCCGAATGCCGCCCACGGTGCCGCCGGGGCGCTTGGGCGTGGAGCGGGGTGTACCCACGGTGCCGATGCGAAAAGGCTGACTCATGGCCGTCTCCTCACGGTATGTGGAATGAGGTACCCGGGCACCTTTGGGGATGCCGGTGTTCAGCCGGAACACAAGCGTTGCCGCACGCGCTGCCGGACTTCCCGATATCCGGGTTCCGCGATGTCTTCTCGATTCCAAACGCCGCGGCATAGATAAATGCGAGCCTGACGCGGGAAACCCGCATCTCGGGCCTGTTCCCAGTAGCGCCAGGTGAGTTCCAGGGCCTCCTCCCAGCGGTGGGTGTGCATGGCTGCCTCGATGAAAAGCCCATACTCATGGGCGTGGCCGGGTCGTAGCCCGCGGGCCTGGGCTTCCTGCCACCATTGCCAGGCTGCTTCCCATTGACCGGCGGCGCGCGCCCGGTTGGCCTTTTGGTAATAGAAGCACCAGGTGGGCTCTGCCGGCGTTTCGACGAGAAAGGAAGGGGGCGCCGCTTCCGTGCCCTCGGGAATCGTGCCCCTTTCCATGCCAACCGACATGCCGGCCAGGCGTTTCACCCAAAGACGCATCGCCTCGGGCAGCCAGGGGTTGGTTGCGTCCCAGGGGCCGAGCACCCACAAGCATCCAGGCATACCTCGGTGATTATGAGCAATCATCACCATGCGTTCCCAGGATCCCTGAAATGTCCATTGTTTGTGCCGCACCCGAACCTCGGATTGCCCTTCGCGCCAGGCTTTGTCCAGCAGGGCGTAATCGTCGTCGCCGAAGAACCAGAACCCCAGACGGTCGTCCGCGGGGATACGTTCATGATACAGCACGTTGATGCTTTCGGCTACCACGTATTTGTCGATGTACACGGTGAGCGCGCCCTGGCCGATGAAGGCGGTGCCAGGGGGAAGGTCGGGGAAGCGCCAGTGGAGTTGGGTGTAGAAATTCCGCTGGTCCTTCCAGGAGCGGATGAAGGTCCAGCCGTGCTGGGCCTGGAGGAATACGGCCAGGCCGGTCAGCGCAGCCAGGAAGAACCATTGGGGTGGTCCTTCCCGCAGGAAGCGGGCCAGCCAAATCCAGAACACGGGCAGGGCAAACAGCGCGGGCATGAGGTACCGGTCGGAATAAAGGCCGTAGACGTAGCGGTTCACGGCCCAGAAGGGAAGGGAGACCGCGAAGAAGACCACCAGCACGTACAGGAGGTCCCGGTGTTCCAGGTGGAGGGTGCCGGGGGTTGGCTTTCGGCGGAGCAGGGTGTAAACCAAAACCGCGGCGGCCAGGGCCAGAGCCAGCCCGGGGAGCACGGTGGTTTTCCAGTGCGTGGGATTGGGATGCCACCACCAATCAGGTTGGCTCCAGTAGTGGACCCAGGCGCCGACGAAGGCGTACAGGGAAGAAGAAGCGATGCGGGCGCCCGTGGTCAGCATGTGCAGGGGGGTGGCACGGGGGAGATGGATGTCGGTGGCCCGGGACACCTGCGTGTAGCCGACCCCTGCGAGGAACAGGAGGAGATAGGGCGCGAACCAGGCCAACCATCGGCGGCGGGGAAGTCGCCG
This sequence comes from Anaerolineales bacterium, assembly GCA_026996855.1. Lineage (GTDB taxonomy): Bacteria > Chloroflexota > Anaerolineae > Anaerolineales > DRMV01 > S139-71. Next base: position 37,987 of record JALWJZ010000069.1, on the reverse strand, counting down.
ATGGCGCAGATGGATGGCCAAAAGCAGCCAGCGGAAGGCTTCCAGGGGAAGCGCGTACTCGATGAGCAGGAACGAGGCGGCCAGGCCGAGCCAGGAGGGGGCGAGCCAGCGCAGGGGGCGAGGGTCTTCCAGGGCCCGGAGCATACTCCACAAGGAAAACAGGGCCAGCCCGATGCTGAGCCAGTGGGGGCTGTAGGCCACGGCAATGGGTTGCTGGCGAAAAGCCGGGTAGACGGTGAACAACAGGGCGGCCAGTTGGGCCGGGGCTTCGCGGCCGGGCCACACCCGTCGCCAAAGCAGCCAGGCCATGAGGGCCGTGAACCAGCGCAGAACCAGACCCCACACCTGCCAAACCCAGGGCACGGGCGGGAGCACGCGAAACAGAAGATAAAACAACACGCCGCTTCCCGGGCGGTTTCCCCAGAAAGCGGCGATGGAATCCTTCAGGTCGGGATGGGGCAGGTGGGTGACCAGCAAGGGTGTCCAGTCATCCCAGTAAAAGCCCCATTGGGGCAGGAAGAGGCCGTAGACCAGCAGCAGCCACAAGGCCAGGAAAAGGGGGAACCGTTTTGGCGATACCATAGGTCCGCTTCGCCGGAGCCTTGCCAGGGGGCTTGGTGCGCTCCCTCAAGCCTGGCTCACCCGCTCTACGGTGAAACAAATCAGGATGTCGCCTACGTGGTAGTCTTTGAAACCTTTGATGCCCACGCCGCACTCGTACCCTTCCCGCACTTCCTTCACGTCTTCCTGGAAGCGCTTGAGGGAGGCAATGGTGCCTTCGTACACCACCTGGGTACCGCGTTTCACCCGCACCCGCTCCCCGCGACGCAACACGCCCCGGCGCACCCGGCATCCGGCCACTTTGCCGAAGCGGGAAGAGGGGAACACGGCCAGCACCTCGGCCTCGCCCAGAAAGACCTCCCGCTCTTCGGGTTCCAGCAGGCCCTTCAAGGCCCGCTCCACATCGTCCAGGAGTTCGTAAATCACCCGGTAGGTGCGGATGTCCACCTTTTCGGCCTCGGCGGTTTTGCGCGCGGCCGAGTCCGGCTTCACGTTGAAACCGATGACCACGGCTTTGGAGGCCGCGGCCAGCATGACGTCGTCTTTGGTGATGGGCCCCACGTCGGCCCGGAGGATGCGCAGGCCGATTTCGCTCTGTTCGCCCAGTTTCTCCAGCGAGCGCACCACCGGGTCCAGGGAGCCTTGCACGTCCACCTTCACGATCAGGCGTAGTTCCTTGACCTCGCCTTCCTGGAAGCGGCGGAAGAGTTCTTCCAGGGTGAGGGTGGGCTGTTGGGTCTGCTGGCTTTTTTCCTTTTCTTTCAGGGCTTCCACGATTCGCCGGGCTTCTTTTTCGTCCTTCACTTTGTAGAAAAGGGTACCCGCCTTGGGCAGGTCGTGGAAACCCATGACGGAGACGGGCGTGGAGGGCCCGGCTTCCTTGATGCGCCGGCCCTGGTGGTCGAACATAGCGCGAATTTTGCCGTATGCGGTGCCGGCCACCACCACGTCGCCCACCCGCAGGGTGCCGTTCTGCACCAGCAGGGAAGCCACCACCCCACGGCCCTTTTCCACCTTGGCGTCGATGACGGTGCCGAAGACCCGGCCCTTGGGGTTGGCCTTCAGGTCGGCCTGCTCGGCCACCAGCAAAATGGCCTCCAGGAGTTCGTCCAGGCCGATGCCCTGCTTGGCCGACACTTCCACCATGATGGTATCGCCGCCCCACTCGTCGGGCATCAGGCCCAGTTCGGCCAGTTGGCGTTTCACTTCATCGGGCCGGGCGTTGGGTTTGTCGATTTTGTTGATGGCCACCACGATGGGCACCTGGGCCGCGCGCGCGTGGTCGATGGCTTCCCGGGTTTGGGGCATCACCCCGTCGTCTGCGGCCACCACCAGCACCACGATGTCCGCGCCTTTGGCCCCGCGGGCCCGCAATTCGGTGAACGCGGCGTGGCCGGGCGTGTCCAGGAAGGTGATTTTCTGGCCGTTGTACTCGATTTGGTACGCGCCGATGTGTTGGGTGATGCCCCCGGCCTCCCGTTCGGCCACGTTGGTGTGGCGGATGGTGTCCAGCAGGGTGGTCTTGCCGTGGTCCACGTGGCCGAGAATAGCCACCACGGGAGGGCGAGGCTGCAGAGCCTCGGGCGGCTCCTCTTGTAGCCAGCGGCGCCAGAGGGGAAGGGCTTCTTCGGTTTCTTCTTCCGCGGTTTCGGCTTCGGGGAGGGCTTCCGGCTGCACCTGATAGCCCAACTCGGACGCGACGATGGCCGCGGTGTCGTAGTCGATGGTTTGGTTGATGCTCACCATCTCCCCGATGCTCATGAGGGCTTTGATGAGGGCAATGGGACTGATGTCCAGGCGCTGGGCCAGTTCGCGCACCGAGATTTGAGAGGGGATTTCCACGACTTTGGTTTGGGCTTCGTTCGTCTTGGCTTGGGTCATTCCACGCTCCTTCGTTCTGGGGTTGAAACTTGTTGGTCGGGAGGAGGAAAAGGCAGGAGAGCGCCTGTTCCTCGGTGGATGTTTGCGTTTGGCCTTTCGGGTGGTGTACCCGCTTCGGTGAAGGCGTCGTCCCTCCTGGTTCGTCCAGGATGAAGGCTTCGTAAGCCTGGAGGTTCAGGCCCGCTCGCTTTCGGCAACTGGCTGTTCTTCGGGCAAGGTTTCCATGAAGGCCCGTAGCCGGGCCCAGTCCTCCGGCGTCAGGTGGGTGCGCAATGCCCGGGCGAAGGCTTTTCGTTTGAAGGCCTGTTCCCAGCACGCCCGACGGGCGTGAAGGTAGGCGCCTCGGCCGGGCCTGCGTCGGGTCGGGTCCACGAAAACCCCTTCGGGTGTGCGCACGATGCGAATGAGTTCCCACTTGGCATGGGTTTCTCGGCAGCCGATGCAGGTGCGCACAGGCACATGCCTGGCTTTGGACCGTTTGTTGCGGGCCATACAGCGGCCTCCTTTGGAGCGGCGTGGCCTGGGTTCTGCGTTGGGGTCGTTGGTCCGGGGCCGATCACCATTCCTCCCATTCGTCCTCGTCTCGTTTCCGACGTCGTCGGGCAACGTAGATTTCTTCGCCTTCCACTTCTTCCAGTTCCACGAAGGGCTTGGGTTTCTTGGCCTTCTTCTTTTTGGCCTTTTTCTTTTTCTTCTTGGGTTCTTGCGGCACTTCGGGTTCCTCTTCGCCCAAGTCTTCCAGGGGGAGGTCGGAAAGCACCCGTTCTGCCGCGAAGATTGCCTCCATGTCCAGGGTTTCCGGTTCGGCCTCCGCTTCCGCCGTCCCTTCGGTTCCTGCGGCCTCCGGCACGCTGGCTTCCACGCCTTCGGCTTCCAGGGCCTGGGCGGTGGGGGCCTCTTCTTCGGCTTCCAGGGGCATGGGTTCCGCTTCGCCCTCCACCGGCTGGGCTGTCACGGATACCGGTTCGGCCTCTTCGGCCTCGGCCACCACTTGTTCCAGAGTCTCCACCGTTTCGGTGGGTTCCGGAAGGGCCTCAGGGGCCGCCTCTTCTGCTTCGGGCTCGGCCGCGTATTGGGCCTCGTATGCCTCCAGGGCCTTGCGAATGGTTTCCATGGCCCGGGGACCAATGCCGTTCAGGGCCAAGATGGCGTCCGGGTTTTGTTTCCATTGCAAGAGCAAATCGCCTACGGTGGCGTACCCCGCGTTGGTAAGCAAGACTACCAGGCGCGGGGGCAGTTTCAGATGTTCCAGGGTTTGCTCGAAGGCCTGGGCCGGAATTTCTTCCCGCAAGGCCCGTTCTTCTTCCGCCTTGCGGCGGCGCTCTTCTTCCATGCGGCGGTGTCCCTGTTCCACCATGTCCAGGAACTGGAGGAGCACGTCGTATTCTTCGGGGGTCAGGGGGCGTCCGGCCTGTTTCTTTTCCAGCAGGGAGTGCACCTGTTCCAGGGTGGCGTCGTCCATCCAATCGAAGGCTTCCCGCTGTTGTTGAACCCGCTCCAGGGCCTCGGACGCGGCTTCCACCAGGCTTTTGATGTCGATGCGCCAGCGGGTGAGTTTGGCGGCCAGGCGCACGTTCTGGCCCTCTTTGCCGATGGCCTGGCTGAGTTCGTTTTCGTGGACGACCACGGTGGCCGTGCCTCGGGGGATACCCCCTTCGGGGTTAGGGCGCAGATAGACCCGCAGCACCCGGGCCGGGCTGAGGGCTTTGGTGATGAACACTGCGGGGTTGGGGTCCCACAGGATGACGTCGATTTTCTCGCCGTTGAGTTCCCGCATGATGGCCTGGATGCGCACCCCACGAATGCCCACACACGCGCCCACGGGGTCGATGTTGGGCGCGATGGCGGAAACGGCCACCTTGGAGCGGCGGCCCGGTTCCCGGGCAATGGCCCGGATTTCCACCTCACCCCGGTAGATTTCGGGCACCTCTTCCTCCAGCAGGCGCCGCAAGAAGTTGGGGTGCGCCCGGGAGAGCACGATGTACGGCCCTTTGCTGGTCTCTTTCACTTCCAGCAGCAGGGCACGGATGCGGTCGTGTACGTGGAAACGTTCGCCGGGAATCTGCTCCTTACGGGGCAGGTGACCTTCGGCCCGTTTTTCCAGCCCCACCACGATTTCCTGGAGATGCACCGCCTGCACCACGCCGGCCACGATTTCCCCCACCAACTGGCTGAAGTGGTCGTATTGCATCTTGCGTTCCAGTTCGCTCAGGCGTTGCTTGAGCACCTGGCGAGCTGTTTGCGCGGCGATGCGGCCGAAGTCGCGAGGGGTGACGTCCACCATGATGAAGTCGCCGATTTGCGCTTCGGGGTTGATTTTGCGGGCCTCGGCCAGGCTGATTTCCAGGTGGGGGTCCTTGACCTCGGCCACTATTTCCTTTTCTGCCAGCACCCGAATCTGCCCTTTGGGCAGGTCGAAGACCACGTCCACTTTTTGAGACGAGGGCGCGCCGGTGGTCTTGCGGTAAGCCGAAGCAATGGCTTGTTTCAGCGCTTCCACGATCATTTCTGGGGGCAATTGGCGCTCTTCCATGAGTTCGTTGAAGGCCAAAAGCATTTCACTTCGCGGCATGGGACTGCCTCCCTACAGGGGTGTAGCCAGACTTCGAAAGGCGTTTTGTCGGAGGTGAAGACCTGTTCGTATCTTTGAGAAAACAAAAACCGCAGGGTTTGCCTGCGGTTTTCAGGTCGCGGGGGCCGGATTCGAACCGGCGACCTCCGGGTTATGAGCCCGGCGAGCTACCACTGCTCCACCCCGCAACGATTTCCCGCACGCCGCATTATAGCACTCCGGGAGGGGGAAGTCAACCTTGACGGGGATTTTGCCCTTTTGTAGAATTGTGCTCACCTGCAGCGAGCCAGGCGGTTTGGGCGGGAGTAGTAGGCCATCCGCCAGCGAGCCGGGGAGGGTGAAAGCCCGGCAGGGCGCCAGCGGAGCGCCGTCAAGGCCGAACTCGCCTGCCCATGCCCGTGCGGTGAACGCTCCGAAAGGGGCCTTGAGCCGCGCCGCTTCCCCGCGTTATGGGGTCCGAGGGCTGGAGAGAAAGCGCCTCTCCAGAACCAGGGTGGTACCGCGGGTTTGGTCTCCCGTCCCTGAGGGGCGGGAGATTTTTTGGTTAAGTGCCCAGTGGACAGTGAATAGTGGATAGTCGATAGTGATGGGTGAGGAGGAGGGGTGTATGGGGAACAAGGTGCTTTCCTATAGGGACTTGGAGGTGTGGAAGCGGGCAGTGACCTTTGTTTCCACGATATACCAGGTTACGGCCCGGTTTCCCCCGCATGAGCAATTCAATCTCACGTCGCAAATCCGTCGAGCAGCCGTATCCATACCGGCAAACATTGCGGAAGGCAGTATGCATTCCACCAAGGGATTTCTCAACCATTTGCGCATTGCCCGTGGTTCTCTGGCCGAACTGGATACGTTTATGGAAATCTGCCGGAATTTGGTGTATCTCACGTCCGAGGAATATCAAGCCCTCACTCAGGAAATGCACGAAATCCGTCGTATGCTCTTTGGACTGGAACGCACCTTGCGACATACTCACACGGACCACTGAGCACTGATCACTCACCCCTTCGCCCAGGGAGGTGTCTCATGGCTCGCCCCTACAACCCCCGCGAAATCGAACCCAAATGGCAGCAACGTTGGGAAGAGGATGGCATCTACCACGCGGATGTGAATCCCCAGAAGCCCAAGCACTACGCACTCACCATGTTCCCCTATCCCAGCGGGGACCTGCACATCGGTCACTGGTACGCGATGGTGCCTTCCGATGCACGGGCCCGTTTCATGCGAATGCGGGGTTACAACGTGCTCTTCCCCATGGGGTTCGACGCCTTCGGCCTGCCCGCGGAGAACGCGGCCATCAAGCACGGCATTCACCCCCGGAAGTGGACGTATGCCAATATCGAGCGCATGCGGGCGCAAATGCGTTCCATGGGCACCATGTTCGACTGGCGCCGGGAGGTGGTCACCTGCGACCCCGAGTACTACCAGTGGAACCAGTTTTGGTTCATCCAAATGTACAGGCACGGCCTGGCTTATCGCAAACTCGCGCCCGTGGATTGGTGCCCCCGGTGCAATACCACCCTGGCCCGGGAGCAGGTCATCGGCGAGGAGCGGGTGTGCGAACGCTGTGGCACGCCTGTGATTAAGCGCAACCTGGAGCAGTGGTTCCTGCGCATCACCAAGTACGCGGAAGAACTCAAGGACTTCTCCCACTTGGACTGGCCCGAACCCGTCATTCAGGCCCAGCGGAACTGGATTGGGGAGCGTTCCGAAGGTGCCAACGTGGTCTTCCGCACCGAGCAGGGGCACCCCATCGAGATTTTCACCACCCGGCCCGATACCCTGTGGGGCGCCACCTTTATGGTGCTTGCGCCGGAGCATCCCCTGCTGGATGAGATCGTGCCGGAGAGCCATCGAAAGCAGGTAGAGGATTACCGACGCCAGGCTGCCCGGCTTTCCGACATCGAACGCACCGCGGAGGAGCGGGAGAAAACCGGCGTGTTCACCGGCGCGTACGCCATCAACCCCGTCAACGGGGAGCGCATCCCCATCTGGATTGCGGATTACGTGCTCATGACCTACGGTACCGGCGCTATCATGGCCGTGCCCGCCCACGACCAGCGGGACTTCGAGTTCGCCAGGAAATACGGCCTGGAAATCCGGCCTGTCATCTTCCCCCTGGACGAAAACGGCAACCCCATCCCCCTGGACCCCGCGACCATGACCGAGGCCTACGAAGGTCCGGGGGTGATGGTAAACAGCGGGCCTCTCACCGGCACCCGCATCGTGAAGGGCAAGGGGTGGGACGACCCCGGCATCATGAAGGTCATCGAATGGCTGGAGGCCCAGGGCATCGGCGAGCGGGCCTATCAGTACCGCCTGCGGGATTGGCTCATCTCCCGCCAGCGGTATTGGGGCACGCCCATTCCCATGGTGTACTGCGAAAAGTGTGGATGGAACCCCGTGCCCGAGGACCAACTGCCCGTGACCCTGCCCGACGACGAGCACGTGCAATGGAAACCCACGGGTGAAAGCCCCCTGACCTATCACCCCACCTGGAAGCATACCGCCTGCCCGGTGTGCGGCGGCCCCGCGGTGCGGGAAACGGACACCATGGACACCTTCGTGGATTCTTCCTGGTATCACCTGGCTTACCTGCAATTGGGAACTCTCCACAAGGAGCCTTTCAACAAGCAGGAATACGAGTACTGGTTCCCCGTGGATACCTACACCGGCGGCGCGGAACACGCCACCATGCACCTGCTCTACGTGCGCTTCTTCCACAAGGCCCTGCGGAATATGGGCTTCGTGGACGGCCCCGAACCCATGATTCAGTTGCGCAACCAGGGCGTGGTGCTGGGCGAACCCCGCCCCGGCGATTTCGTGATGGTGGAGGGGGAGTGGATTCGCAAGCCCACGTCCATGCGGGCCCGCCGCATCCGCCGGGTTCGGTCTTCCCTGGATATCCGCCACCTGCCCCGGGACCAGTGGGGCGAGTTTCGGGTGGAAGACCAGGCCATCGTGGGCGAGGTGTACTTCCGCGACGAAACCACGCTGCACGTCCGGGTGAATCCCTATCTCCCCGACGAGAACGCCGCGGGCGAGCATGCCCGTTTGGTGGTGGTCTCCGTACCGCCCGATGTGCAGGTGGAGATTCCCGGCCGGCCCGAGGCCACCCATCTGGATTTGCTCTACCACCTGGGCGTAGAGAAGATGTCCAAATCCAAATTCAACGTGGTGGAGCCGGGGCCGCTGGTCGAGCAGTACGGCGCGGACACGGTGCGGGCCTATTTGATGTTCTTTGCCCGGTGGGAAAAAGGCGGCCCGTGGGATAGCCGGGGCATCGAAGGGGTGGCCCGGTGGCTGCGCCGCACCTGGCACCTGGTGCAGGAGTCGGCGCAAGCGCCCCGCAAAGAGGATGCCGACCCGGCCAAAGGGCGGGAACTGCGTTACCACGTACACTCCACTTTGAAGAAGGTCACCCAGGATTTGGAAAACTTCGACTTCAACACTGCGGTGGCCGCGCTCATGGAGTTGATGAACCGTTTGTACAGCCTGAAGGACGCGCTCATGGGCACCGCGGTGTGGGACGAAGCCCTGGACATTTACTTGCGGATGCTGGCGCCCATTGCCCCCCATGTGGCCGAGGAACTGTGGACGGAAACGCTGGGCAAGCCTTATTCCGTGCACCAACAGCCCTGGCCCCAGGTGGACGAAGCCGCGACGCAACGTCAGGAGTTCACCCTGGTGGTGCAGGTGAACGGCAAGGTGCGGGCCCGCATTCCGGTGCCGGTGGACATCTCCGAAGATGAGGCCAAACGGCTGGCCCTGGAACACCCCGCGGTGCAGCGCCACCTGAACGGCCGAGAGCCGCGTAAGGTCATCTACGTGCCGGGGCGGTTGGTGAACATTGTGGTGTGAGGGGTGGGGTAGATAGCGGAATGGTGGTGGTGTGGGTGCCTGGGCTTTGCTTTGAGGCCCGCGTTAGTAATGAAGGTGCGGAGCTTGGGCACCGTTCTGGAAGGGGGAAAGGGTGAATAGGCCAGTTGGTGATGGGCCAGGGGTGGTCGATGCGGTTATGCGTGATCCTGGCCCCGCCACAGGAACGCGGTGAGGCGCTTGCCGGCTTCCTGCTCCTCTTCCGGGGAGGGCCGGGGCCAGCCCAGCGCGTCGTAGAGGGCAAGCCGGTGCAGGTCGAAGGCCGCGCGCACCAGTTCGCCGAAGGCCGCGGCCCGGGTCACCGCGAGGCGGTAGGCCCATGCCGCCGCGAGCAGCCCCAACGGCGCTGCCCACCACGTCCAGGTTCCGGCCACCACCGCGAAGAGCAGGCCCCACAGCATGCCCTCCGCGGCCCGGTCCAGCCCCTGCCGGGCCTGGGTCAGGGTCTCCCGCGCGTGTTCGGGCAGCACCAGCCACAGATGGGGCCAGGTGATGATAGGGTCCAGGCCGTAGCGGTGGCGCACCGCGGCCTCGGCCGCAGCCAGCACATTGCCCAGGGCCGTGGGCATGAATTCGTCTTCCCGTGGGGGCAGATGGCGCAGCCGTACCTCCAGCGAGGCCAGTCGTTCCCGTTCCTGGCGGGAAAGGGGCGCGGCGGACGCGTCCAGGCCCATCTCCCGGGCCTTGAAGGCCTGCCAGGCCTGCCTCCAGCCCCGGGCCCGCCGGGCCCACAGCCGCGCCAGGCCGCGACGCAGCGGCCCGGGCCAGGTGTAGCCTTCCAGGGTGCGGAGCCAGAGGTCCCGCAACGTGCCCACCACCGCGGCCATCACCACTACGGCCACGGCCCAGAGGAACACGCCCAGGGCCTGCTCCGGCACCGGCCGCGCCCGCCAGGCCCGCCAGGCCGCGAGCAGTGAGCCGTGCATTCCCTCGGCCCAGGCCGCAACCAGGCCCAGCCCGAACAGGGCCGCGGGGCCGAACAAGTGCTCGGCCAAACGCTCGGCCACAGATTTGCCCAGTTCTTCTTCGAAGGTCTGGAACATGGAGCCTCCGGCAGCAGTTAGCAATTAGCAATTAGCAGTTAGCAGACTGCGGACAGCGGACAGCGGACTGCTGACCGCCTACCGCCTACCGCCGACCACTGACCGCCGACCGCGACTCACGCACATGGTTCCAGTTCCTCCCCGTGCAGTGGGCAGGGCGGGATGGGTTCCCCGGCCTGGAAGGGGATGTAAGGCGGCGTGGGGCACCCTGCCACCGGGCAGCAATAGCCCCGGGCCGGGGGCGATGCCGGTTCCCCGGGCAGAGGCCGGTACCGCAGGGCCCTGGACCACAGGGCTTTCCTCATCCAGGCCTTGGTGAGGGGGTGCCGGGCCAGGAGTTCCTCCAGGGCAGGCACGGCCTCAGGGCCCTGGGCCAGCAGCCGGTCCACCGCCGCGATGAAGTCCTCCGGCAGGTCCAGGTGGTCCATGACCTGCCGCAAATAGCGCACCAGGTGCAGCACGCGTTCGTCCCGGCTCATGGGCACCTCCACGGGCAGGCCGTAGTAGCCGAACGCGGCCCAGTGATAGGGGTGGGCCGTTTCCTCGCCCCGGTAAAGCAGGAAGGAGTGCAGTACCGCAGCCGAGGCATAGGGAAGACGGAGCGCGGCCACCTGCTGCAGGTGTTCCGTCAATTCCGGCGAGAGGTCTTGCAGGAAGGTCCGCTTTTCCTCGGGCGAGGCCCGGAGCATCCACACCTGGGCCTCCCGCAGGGCTTCGGGCCCGGGCAGGCCTTCCCGACGCAACCCGTGGTAGAAGCGCAGCATGAGCAGCGCGGTGCTCAGGTCGTTCACCGCCCACAGGGAACCCACCACCCCCGGCACCCCGGCCAGGAGCAGACCCGCAGGCAGGCCCAGCACCTCTTCCTGCACCTGGGGGTCCGGCACGCCCGTTTCGCACGCGGAGAGCACGGCCAGCCGCGTCTTTTCCAGATGCAGATCGAAGATTTGGGAAAGGGACAGCGGGCCGTCGGCCAGGAGCAGCCGGCTTTCGGCTTCGCCCCAACCGGCCTGGCCGTGACCCGAGAAATGGAACACCCCGGCCCGGGGCAGGGCCTTTTGCACGGCCTCCACCGTGGCCTGTTCCCCCGCCAGACGTTGACGGGCATCGGGCGGGAAGAACGCCAGCACCCCGGCCACCTCGTGGGGCGCGAAGAGCAGGTCTCGCGTGGGGTTCTCCACCGCGAGCAGGGGCAGGGGCCGGGAGGCCACCCGGGCCATCCGCGCGTGGTACAGGGCGTGGGCCGAGGGCGCATAGGCCACCGTCACATGCTCCAGCAGGTACGACCCATCCGGCAGCCGGGCCGCGTGCAGGGGCAGCAGGGTGAGCCAGCCGGTGGGGAGGAGGGTGAGTCGGCGGTGGTGCGCAGTCGGCAGTGGGCGGTCGGCAGTGGGCTGTCGGCGGTCGGCGGTCGGCGGTCCACTGACCACTGACCACTGACCACTCTCCACTGTCCACTACCTTCGAAAGCAGCGGTGCCAGGGCGCGGCCCAGCCAGGTCAGGGTCTCTTCCAACGCCCGGAACCAGGCCCCGCGAGCCTGCTCGGATCGTTCCTCCTCCAGCCAGCGACGATACGCGTCCAAGTAGCCGCCCATCTTCGTTCGCAGGGCCGCTTCCGTGAGGTCGGGCAGCTCCACGGCCTGGGGTTCGCCCTGGGGCGGGACGAGCAACGCCAGGCCGCCGTGCTCCGTGGCCAGCAGGTAGACCAAAGGCCCCGCTTCTGCGGCCAACCGCTGCACCTCCGTGTAGGGCAGGGAGCGCAGGAAGAAGCGGAATTCGGGGTACCGCGCGCCCACCTGCTCCCGGATGGTCCGGGCCGCGTCTTCCAAGGCCTGCAAGGCCTCGCGGCGCCGCGCGAACCAGTCGGTCGGGCGGGCTTCAGGGGGCATGGCTTCCAGTTGGACCAGGGTCCCTTCGGCCTCCCGGTAGGCCCGGTAGAGGTCCGGGAAGCCCAGTTCGGGCAGGCGTTCCAGGTCCTTGCGCCGGCGCTCGAAAGCCTCTCGCAGCAGGAAGGCCCGGCCGGCCTCTAAGGCCTCCACGGCCTCCCGGAGCCGGCCCAGGCGTACCAGGGCGTAAGCGTGCCGCGCGGGCAGGTCCTGGGCCTCCCGGAGCCAGGCGCGTTTGGCTTCCCGGCCCGCCTGCGCGGCCAGCAGGTCCTGCACGACCTGCAAGCCGGCCCGCGCGGCCCGGTCCACATCTTCCCAGAGAGGCGGGCGATGTTGAAACGCGAAAAGAGTCCATGTGCGGGCCGCGGTCAGGGCGGCCTCGGGGTGCCGCTCCCGGCCCAGGGAAATAGCCCGTTGCCAAGCCCGGATGGCTTCCTCCAGGTCCTGCAGGTTCCCGGTGCGGGCATACCGGTCGCGCAGCCCGGTGCCCAAATTGTTGAGCCGGCCGGGCAGGTCCGGGGAGCCTTCGGGGGTGAGGGCCACGGCCCGGCGATAGGCCCGGATGGCTTCCTCCAGGTCCTGCAGGTTCCCGGTGCGGACATACCGGTCGCGCAGCCCGTTGCCCAAATTGTTGAGCAAAGCGGGCAGGTCCGGGGAGCCTTCGGGGGTGAGGGCCACGGCCCGGCGATAGGCCCGGATGGCTTCCTCCAGGTCCTGCAGGTTCCCGGTGCGGGCATACCGGTCGCGCAGCCCGGTGCCCAAATTGTTGAGCCGGCCGGGCAGGTCCGGGGAGCCTTCGGGGGTGAGGGCCACGGCCCGGCGAGAGACTTCGATGGCTTCCTCCAGGTCCTGCAGGTTCCCGGTGCGGGCATACCGGTCGCTCAGCCCGTTGCCCAAATTGTTGAGATAGCCGGGCAGGTCCGGGGAGCCTTCGGGGGTCAGGGCCACGGCCCGTTGCCACAGGTCCAGGGCCCGGTCCAGGTCCTGGGGGTTCCCCCGGGCCCAGTAGCGGCGCAGGAAGGTGCCGGCCGCGTCGTTCCACACGGCCAGGCGAGTTCGCAAGTCGGCCTCCTCCAGCGCGGGGTGGTTCAGCACAGCCTCCCACGCGGCCACGGCTTCGTCCAGGGCCTGCAGGTCGCGGGTGCGCAGGTAGCGCGCCTGGGCTTCCTGGGCCCGCTGCACCAGGGGTTGCAATTGTGGAGGCAGGGAGGGGCCGGTCATCTCGGCAAAGGCCCGGTCCAGGCCCACCTCCCGGGCCCGGCGGAGCAGGTCGCGGTGCTGTTCCAGAAGCCGCACCAGGTCGGCGTCTCTCTGCTGGCGGGCTTCTTCCAGCAATCGTTCCAATAAAGCCAGGGCCGCATCGGAGAGCAGTTCGGGGTGGGCTTCCAGCACCCGGCGGGTTTCGGCCCAGGTGGGCGCGGTCAGAAAACGCTGTAAGGCCTGAAGCAGATTTTCAATGTCTTCGCGTTCCATCAGGGCGGCCATTTGCAAGGCCGCTTCCAGAGAAAGGCCCATTTCCCGGGCCTGTCGGGCTGCTTCCCGCAAGGCCCGGTAGCGGGCTTCCAGGGCCTCGGCGAAGCGGGTTCCTTCCTCGCCCGTGCTCCGCAGCCAGGCCAGAAAGGCCTGCACCGCTTCCTGGTGTTCGTCCTGCAGCAGCGCGGGGTGTTCCTGCACCACCCGGCGTAGGTCTTGGAGGTTTTCCATCTCGGCCAGGGCCAGCAGGCCGCGGAGCGCGGGGTGTTCCTGCAGGGCCTGCTGCGCGGCCTGGGCCAGGGTTTCCCACATCTGGCGCGCGGCGTCTTCCAACTGCTGGTAGGCTTCGGGGTCCTGCTCGCGTAGTTCCTCCAGGGCCTGCTGCGCGGCCTGGGCCAGGGTTTCCAGCAGATGGGCCGGGCCTTTTTCCAGCACCGCAGCCAGCGCGTCGGGCGGTACGGGCAGAAGGCGCCCGGCCAGGGTTTCCACGGGCTGGCCCAGGTCCCGGGCCAGGTGTTCCAGCAAGGCCTGCAGGGTCTGCCGGTCCTCTTCCGGCGTGGTGCCCCGCGCGGGAGCGAACAGGGCCACGGGGCCGTCGTCCTCCAGGCCCCAGGCCTTGGGCGCGCGGGGGAAATAGAGAAGCAGGGGCGCGTCCACTTCCGTCGTATGGCCGCACGCGGGGCAGGTCACGCGGTGCAGGTTGCCCCGGCGGGCGGCGTCCACCAGGTCGGGGTGTTCCTCCGCGTGCACCACCAGGGCCACGCGGGCCTGCACCTCACGGCCGCACCGGGGGCAGGGGAAGGTGGCTTCCTGGAAGAAAGAAACGGGCATGGCGGGAACTCCCTGGGGAGGAATTTCTTCCCCGTAATTATAACGTTTTTGAAACAATCCGAGTCCATTTCAAAAAGTCAATGTCCAAAAGCAGGGCGCTTTCTGGCGCCCCGCTTTTTCGAATGGTCCCTTCATGGGGTGGGTACGATCATGAAACCGGCTCGCCGGCTCGGGTCACTTCTTCCAGGGGGAAGCGGGCTTCGCATTGCAGGCATTGGGCCTGGGTACGGTTGGCCTGCACCAGCAACCCGCCGCAGGAGGGGCAGGGGGTGGGCAGGGGGCGCTTCCAGGTGGTGAAATCGCATTCGGGGTAATTGGCACACCCGTAGAACACCCGGCCCTTGCGGGTGCGACGCACGATGAGGTCGCCGCCGCACTTGGGGCAGCGGGCGCCCGTTTTCTCGATGTACGGTTCGGTGTAACGGCATTGGGGAAAGTTGCTGCAACTGATGAACTTGCCGTATCGGCCCCAACGGATGACCAGGTCACCGCCGCATCGCGGGCAGGTACGGCCCACCTTTTCGTATTGCTTGTGTTCGGGCATGGCGGCTTCGGCCCTTTTCACCTGCTGGTGGAAAGGCCCGTAGAATTCCCGCAATACTTCGACCCACTCCCGCTCTCCGGCCGCGATGCGGTCCAGGTCCTCTTCCATGCGGGCGGTGAAGCCCACGTCCATGATGTCGGGGAAGTGTTGGACCAGCAGGTCGCTCACCAGTTCCCCCGTTTCCGTGGGAACCAGCCGCTTGTTTTCCCGACGCACGTAGCCCCGTTCCAGCAGGGTGCTGAGGATGGGCGCGTAGGTCGAGGGCCGACCGATGCCGTATTCTTCCAGGGTGCGGATGAGGGTGGCATCGGTGTAGCGGGGCGGCGGCTGGGTGAAGTGCTGTTCCGGGTGGAGGCCCAGCAGAATCTGGCGCTGGCCTTCCCGCAGGCCCTCGGGAAGCATTTGCTCCTTCTTTTCGCCTTCGTCTTCGTCCCGGGCCTCTTCGTACACGGCCAGAAAGCCGGGAAACCGGAGCCGAGAACCGCTGGCCCGGAGCAGGTAGGTGTGGGCCCGGCCCTGTCCCCGGATTTCCACGCTGATGGTGTCGTACACTGCGGGGGCCATCTGGGAGGCCACGAAGCGCTTCCAGATGAGTTGGTACAGCAGGTATTGCTCTCGGGTCAGGTAGGGCTTCACCTTCTCCGGCGTGCGGAAGACGGACGTGGGCCGGATGGCCTCGTGGGCCTCTTGCGCCCGTTTGGCCCGGGTCTTGTACTGGGGCGGTTTGGGCGGGAGGAATTCCTCGCCGAAACGCTCCTGGATGAAGCGTCGCGCTTCCTGTTGGGCCAGGGGCGAAACGTTGGTGGAATCCGTGCGCATGTAGGTGATGAGACCGATGCGCCCCCCTTCGCCCACGTCCAGACCTTCGTACAGTTGCTGGGCTACGGCCATGGTCTGCCGCGCTGTGAAGCCCAGTTTGCGGGAGGCTTCCTGTTGCAAAGTGCTGGTGGTGAAAGGCGCGGCGGGCTTGCGCCGGCGCTGGCCCTTCTTCACCTTGACCGCGACGTACTCGGCCTTTTCCATGTCGGTCACCAGGGGTTTGACTGCGTCTTCGTTGGGCAGTTCCGGCTCCTGGCCGTCCACTTTGACCAGCCGGGCCCGGTAGCGGGCCTGTACCCCTTCGGGCTGGAATTCCGCGTCGATGGTCCAGTACTCCTGGGGAACGAAGGCCCGGATTTCCCGTTCCCGGTCCACCACCAGGCGCAGGGCCACGGATTGCACCCGCCCCGCGGAAAGGCGGCTGCGCACTTTCTTCCACAGCAGCGGGCTGAGGGAATAACCCACCAGTCGATCCAGGATGCGGCGGGCCTGCTGCGCGTTCACCAGGTTCATGTCGATGTCCCGGGGTTGGGCAAAGGCCGCCTGGACCGCGGGTTTGGTGATTTCGTGGAACACCACCCTCCGCACCTTGTCCCGGTCCAGGTTGGCGGCTTCCACCAGGTGCCAGGCGATGGCTTCGCCTTCCCGGTCCGGGTCGGTGGCAATGTAGATTTCCTCGGCGTTTTTGGCCAGTTGTGCGATTTCCTTCACCACCTGGCGTTTTTCCTTGGGAACTCGGTACGTGGGGCGGAAATCGTTTTCCACGTCCACGGCCATGCGGGAGCGAAGCAGGTCCCGCACGTGGCCGATGGAGGCTTTGACGGTGTAACCTTTGCCCAGGTAGCGCTCGATGGTGCGGGCCTTGGCCGGCGACTCGACGATGACCAGTTTCCCCACCTGGGTGGAGCGGCCTTTTTGGCCCGTCGCGCGTTTTTTGTTCCCCGAGGTCGGTTTTTGCTTCGTTCCTTGTTCGGCGGATGGGGGCGGGGTCAGGCCTTCGTGGGCCGGGGTGCGGCCCAGGCGTACCAGGGTGGTCCCACAAACCGGGCAGGTGCCGCGCGTCGCGGCCCGTCCGTTGCTCAAGAAGACGGGTTCCGGGTCTTGCATTTCCCGTTTGGTGCGGCAGCGTACACAATAGGCTTCCATACATCCTCCCAGGTAAACTTTCGAAACGCGTAGGGGCATCGGTTCCTGCAGCGCATTCGCCGTTCTTGACGGTTTCGCATGACGGCGGCGATGCGGTTGCGACGACGCGTCGGTACCCTTTATACCCACGGTTTGCCCTGGCGCTTGAGGATGCGGACCACTTCCCGCACCCGCTGGGATTTCCCCCGACGACAAACCAGCAAGGCGTCGTCGGTGACTACCAGGATGAGGTCGTCGGCGTCGATGGCCGCCACCACGCGAGGACGGTCGTCTAAGTACACCAAAAGGTTTTGGCTGTCAAGCACGATCTGGTCCGTGCTGCCCACCACCACGGCCTGGTTGGGTTCCCGGGCGAGGAGGTCCAGGATGGCGTCCCAGGAGCCGACATCGCTCCAGCCCAGTTCCCGGGGCGCGGGGAGGACCGCGGCCCGCCGGGTTTTCTCCATGATGCCGTAGTCAATGGTCTCTTCGGGAAGGCTTTCCCACAAGGGGCGCAGGGCACGGGGTTCCCGGGTGGTAAGCCCCTTTTCCAGGGCCGTTTGCAAGGCCCGGGCCAGGGGGGGCAGGTGTTGCCGGACCTCTTCCCAGAACACCGCAGCCGTCCAGGCAAAGATGCCCGCGTTCCACACGTGGTCGCCCCGGGCCAGCATGGCTTTGGCCGTTTCCAGGTCGGGCTTTTCTTTGAAGCGAACCACACGATAGGCCGGCATCCCCTCGAAGGTGCCCAGGAGTTCCCCCATCTGGATGTAACCGTACCCCGTGGCGGGGTAGTTGGGCGTGATGCCCAGGGTGACCACGAAGCCCTGGCGGGCGACCTGGTAAGCGGCCTGCATCAGGTTTTGAAACAGGGTGGGGTTGGCCATGTAATGGTCCGATGGCAAGATGACCAGCGTCGCATCGTGAATACCCCGCTCTTGCAGGGCCAGCCAGGCCAGGCCCGCGGCCGCGGCGGTGCCTCGGGGCAGGGGTTCGGCCAGCACGTTCTCCGCGGGCAGGCCGGGGGCCTGTTCGCGGAGCAAGGGCGCCTGTTCTTCCACCGTGACCACCAGGACGTTTTCCGGCGGCACCAGCCCCCAAAGACGGGCCAGGGTGTTCTGAAACAGGGTTCGTTCGTTGAACAGGGCCAGGGCCTGTTTGGGCCGTTTCTTCCGGGAAAGGGGCCACAAACGGGTGCCCCCGCCGCCGGCCAGAATCACCGGGTACAGGTCGGGAATTTTGCGCGACATGATTGGGCTCCGGGTTTTCCAGGGCGGGATACTTTCTTTTGGACTAAAAAGGAAGAAACCCCAAAAGGGGTTTCTTCACGGGCCTGACAGGCGGAGGGGGTGGGATTCGAACCCACGGTGGGCGCTCAGGCCCACAGCGGTTTTCGAGACCGCCCCGTTCGTCCACTCCGGCACCCCTCCGTGGCATTCCCGATTATATCCGTTCCTTGACGTTGCCTCAAGCCCTCATGTATGATGGGACGCGACTTGACGGCATTTTTCTTCCACATCCTTCCAAAGGAGGCGGACATGGCCCTGGAAGTTACGGCCCTGCGCAAAGGCGTGACCTTTGAAATGGACGGTAATGTGTATCGGGTTCTGGAATACCATCACCACAAGCCCGGCCGGGGCAAGGCCATCATTCGGGTAAAGGCGCGGGATTTGCGCTCCGGTGCCATCATCGAGAAGACTTTCCTCTCCGGGAACGAGGTACAGGAAGCGCCCATGGACTATCGCACCGCGCAGTTTTTGTATTCCGACGGGACCGCGTTCCATTTCATGGACACGGACACCTACGAACAATACGCCATTCCCGCGGAAAACCTGGCCGAGGTCGCGCCCTTTTTGCTGGAGGGTATGGAGGTGAAAATCGCTTTTTACAAGGGCGAGGCTCTGGATGTGGAACTGCCCACCACCGTGGATTTGGAAGTGGTGGAAGCCGAGGTGGCGGTGAAAGGCGATACCGCTACGGGCCTGACCAAGAAGGTGAAGACCCAAACCGGTCTGGAAGTGGAAGTGCCCCATTTCATCCAAAAAGGCGACATCATCCGGGTGGACACCCGCACCGGCGCGTACGTAACCCGGGTGAAGAAGTAAGCCTCGGGAGGGCGGTCTCCCTTTCCTCATGCGCATCGGCTGGCTGATTTACGGCGACCTGAACACCCGCACCGGGGGCTTTCTGTACGACCGGGAAATCGTACGTCGGTTGCAGGCCTGGGGGCACCAGGTGCAGGTGGTCTCCCTGCCCTGGCGCAGAGCGTGGGCCGCGGCCCTGGGCAGCCTCTGGGCGCGAGATGGGCGCGGCCTTCCCTGGGACGCCTGGGATGTGGTGGTGGAGGACGGTCTGGTCCATCCTTCCCTGAGCCTGCGTCCCCCCAGGACGACCACGCCGCGGGTGGCGTTGTTGCATCTGCCCCGCATGTACACTGTTTCCGGCGGGTTGACCCAATGGGCGGCCCGGTGGCTGGAGGCCCGGTATCTGCAAAGGGTGCAGGGCCTGGTGGCCGTGTGCCGGGCCAACCTGGCATGGGCCAGGAGCCAGGGTTTTCGTGGTCCCGCCGTGGTGGCCTACCCCGCGGGGGACCATTTGCACCCCGAGGTGACGGAAGGCCAGGTGGTGCAACGCGCCTTGCGGGAAAGGCCGCTTCAGGTGCTCTTCGTGGGCCAGGTGGTGCCTCGCAAAGGGCTGCACGTGCTGGTGGAAGCCCTGACCCGCCTGCCGCGCGGCTCCTGGCGCCTCACGGTGGTGGGCGACGACCGCTGGCATCCGGCCTATGCCCGTCGCGTCCGGGCCGGGCTCCGTCGTCGGGGCCTGGAGTCGGCGGTCACCTGGTTGGGGCCGCAACCGCCCGAAGGCGTGGCCCGGGCCATGCGCCGTGCGCAGGTGCTGGCCGTGCCTTCCCGGGCCGAGGGGTACGCGGTGGTGTACGTGGAAGCCATGGGTTTTGGCCTGCCCGTCATTGGGAGCCGGGTGGGGGGCGGGCCGGAACTCATCCGGCCGGGGGAAAACGGGTACCTGGCAGGCCCGGAGCGGGTGGACGAAGTGGCGACCGCGCTTCGGGCCTTGCTGGAGCCTTCCCACCGGGCGCGGCTGAGCCGGGCCGCGCTGCGTACCTACCGGGAGCATCCCACCTGGGAGGATGCGGCCCGGACCTTTGAGACGTTTTTGCAAACTTTCGTGGGGCCTGATGCCGGGGGCATGCACATGTTGCCGAGATCAAGCCACTCCGATTGAACTCAAGAGAATAGAAGATAATGTGGCAAGCGGCGAAGCCGCCCCCCTTTCAGGGGTTTTTGCGTGTAGCCAGACGAAATGAGCGAAACAAAAAGGGGAACGCCTGGTTCCCCTTTTTGCGCATCTTCACCCCTTACGGCGCCGGTGCGAAGAGATAGGCCGCGGTGCGCTTCAGCATCTCCACGCCTCGCACTTCCGTGTCGAAGAGGGGGACCACCGTCCGCACCAACGGTCCGAAGAGTTGCTCGATTTCCTTCATGTACCGCTGTTGCATGGTCACCCGGTTTTTGACGAATTCGTCCGCGTCCGGCGGAATGGTGGCCGGGTCCATGTACATGTTCACGATGACACCGCCAATAGGGATGCCGAAATCGGTGAACCAGTTGATGAAGCGGCGAATGACCGCGATGGGCAGGGCTTCCGGCAGGGTGACGAAGAAGAACGCGGTTTTCTCCGGGTCGGTGAGCAGGGCTTTGGCCCGCTGAATGCGTTTCTGGAAGGTGATGAGGTAATCCAGGAGCGGGTCTTCCTCTTCTTCCTTCTTGCTAAAGGACAGTTTCAGCCGCAATTGCCGGGCCTCTTCCCGGCTTTGAATCATTTTGTTCACCCACAACGTGTACACCGAAGACATGCCCAAAAGGCGCCGGGCGTTGGCCGTGGGCGCGGTATCGAACACGTACACATCGTATTCGTCCTTGAAAATCAGTTCGATCATGTTTTCGAACATGGCCGACTCTTCAAAGGCCGGGTTCATGGTCGCGGCCTCCACGAATTCGTCGGCCCGGCCTTTGATGTCCGCGTATTTGAGGAACCAGGAAATCTTCTCGCGAATGTCCTTCTTGGCCCGTTCGATGGTGTCCTTGGTGTCGATTTCATAGGCCCACAGGTTGGGCACGCCTTCCACCGGTGTGGGTTTGCCGAAAACGTCCTGGTCCAGCATGGAGGAGAGGCTGTGGACCGGGTTGGTGGAGGCCAGCAACACCCGGTGCCCCCGCTGGGCCAGGCCCACCGCGGCCGCGCCGGCCATCACGGTTTTGCCCACGCCACCCTTGCCGCCGAAGAAGGTGTAGCGCAGGTTGGGATGTTCGTCCATGAACTGGGCCAGGGTCTTTTGAATGGTGATGGGAATGGTGAGGGTAGGAACCGCCGTGCTCATGCTTCCTCCTCTCCAAACAGGTATTGAGCCACCCGGGCAATCATGTCCAGCCCGGTTACGTCCCGCTCCAGTTCGGGGACTTCGGCCAGGACCTGGTCGCCGAAGCGCTCGTGGATTTCCTTGAGGTACTTTTGCTGCATCTGGTAACGGTTGCGCAGGTACGCCGGCGCGTTGGGGGACAAAGCCACCTCGCGCGGGATGACCCGGTTCAGGATGTAACCGCTGATGGGCACCTGGAATTTGGCGAAAAGTTTGGCCGCCTTTACCGTGTCCCGAATGACCATTTCCTCGGGAACCAGGACGAAGAAGAAGGCCGTTTTTTCCTTGTCGGTGAGGATGCGGGAGGAGGTGGTGATGCGGTCCCGGATGTACTGGAGTTCCTTGAGAATTTGGTCCTCTTCCAGTTCCTTGTCCTGCATCACGTGCGCGGCCATACGGGCGTATTCCTGCATTTCCTCCCGCAACTTGGTGATTTTGGTAATCCACTGGTCGTACACGCTGGCCATGCTCAGGTAGTACAGCGCGTGGCCCAGGGGGACCAGGTCGTAGATGTAGTAGTCGTATTCCCCGGCCAGGACGATGTCCACCACCTGGTCGAAGATGGCCGATTCTTCCATGGCCGGTTCCGCGGCCGCGGCCTGGATGTAGGACTCGATTTCCGGCGGGATTTCCTCGAAGCCGTACATGTCCCGAATTTTCTGCCGAATCTCTTCCTGGTAGCGCTTGATGTGGGTGTCCGCGTCGATTTCTTGCGCGTACAGGTTGGGCATGATTTCCACCGCGCCCTTGCCGTAAATGTCTTGCTGAAAGATGTCGGAAAGGGAGGCTTGCGGGTCTACCGAGAAGACCAGCACTTTGTAGCCCTGCTTGGCCAGCCAGTAGCCCGTGGCCGCGGAAAAGGTGGTCTTGCCCAGACCGCCCTTGCCGCCGTACATGATATAGCGGCGTTCGGGGTTTTCTTTGAACATGCGAGCCAGTGCTGTAGCCATGGCGCACCTCGTTTCATAGAGGGATACAAATCAACGTTGCAAGACCGCCGACCAACGACGCACCGAGCATCGAGGGTGTCAGGCCAGCGCGTCGGTCAGGTCTTTCTCCCGGAGCATGCGGCGCTTCCAGGTGGAAATCTGGGGTACCACATAAGGGAGCAAGCGCAGGGAGTAGTAAGGCGGCAGAATGGGCACGCCCAGCATGTCGCCCATGGTGATGAGGATGAACAGGTGCTCCATGCTGCCCCGGGTCTTGAGCGCGTGGCGGGCCATTTCGTGGGTGGCCATGCCGTAAATGAAGTCCAGCATGTGTTTCTTTACCCGCTGGAAGAAGCCCGGACGTTTCTCCGTCATGGCTTTGCCTCCTGTTATCAGGGGAGATTTTTGGCCCTATACAAAAACACACCCCAAACGAGGCGAACGACCAAGCGGGTTGCCTTTGGAGTGCACCTTGAAGATTTTGAGAAGACCAGGTCGTGGGAGGGCTCGATGCTTGCCTTCCATTTTAACCCAGAACCGCCATCAAAGATGCGATTTTTTGGATGGTTGAGAGGAAAGCGGCTTTGCCCAGCCCCGGAAAGAAAGCCTGGGGTACCCATTCCAGGCGGGCGAGGTCCAGGCTCAGGGCCAGGGCATACACCAGGGCCGTGTAGCCTGCCCAGGCCACCACGAAGAGCACGTCCCGCCCGCGGAGGGGCATTTCCCGATAGTAGGTGCGGTCCGGGTAAGCGCCGAAAGCCTTGGCATCCATGGCCAGCGCGGTGCGTTCCGACTTGCGGATGGCCGAAGCCAGCAGGGGCACCGCGTAGCGCCGGGTGCGCCGAAGCCATCCCCGCATCCCTCGCTCCTCTTCCACGCCTCGGATGCGATGGGCCATGCGGATGATGTCGAATTCCCGCCGCAACAGCGGGAGGAAACGCAGGGCCACCAGCAACCCGTAGGCGAAGCGGTACGGCACCTTCAGGTTTTGGGCCAGGCTCATGGCGAAGTCCGTGGGGTCGGTGGTGGCGATGAACAGCAGCGAGGTGGCCAGGAAGGTGGTCACCCGCAGGCCCAGGCCCAGCGCGGTCCACAATCCTTCCACCGCCAGGGTCCACGGCCCCCACTGCCAGAGGATGTGGGGTTGCGGATAGCGGCTCAGGTCGGTATAAAGGGCGGTGAAAATCATCAAAGGGATGGGCAGGCTCACCAGGGGCAGGCTCCAGCGCAGCATCTGGCGCAGGGGTACCCGGCCCAGAAGCCAGGCGGTGAGCCACAGCGCCAGGGCCAGCATGGCCGGGATGAAGGGGTCGAAGGTAAAGGTGGCGCCCAGGGCCACCACGCTCATGGCCAGCAGTTTCATGCTGGGGTTCAGGCGGTGCAGAGGGGATGCGGTTTCCAGGTAGGTGAACATTTCCCGATGATGATTTGCCAAGGAGGTGGGTGATGTCGGTGTTCGACGTCCGACGGGCGCGTTTGCGCGAACTCCTGGAAGGATCGGGTTTGCAAGCCGTGGCCCTGATGCCGGGGCCTTCCCTATTTTACCTGACGGGGTTCCGGTTCCACCTCATGGAGCGGCCCATTTTGGGCTTTTTCACGGTGGAAGGCCGGGCCGGATTGCTCGCCCCCGAACTGGAACGCCCCCGGGTGGAGGACCGCTTCCCCGGTGCCCTCTTTTTCTACGGGGAGGACCCGCATACCTGGGCCGATACCGTGCACCAGGCCCTGAAGGCCCTGGGCCTGACCCGGGCCCGGGTGGGGGTGGAGCCCACCCGGATGCGGGTGCTGGAGTTGCGTTTGCTGGAAACCGCGGCCCCCCGGACCACCTGGGAGGATGCTTCCCCTGTGCTGGCCCGGCTGCGGATGCGCAAGGATGAAGGGGAAATTCGGGCCATGGAACGCGCCGTGGCCGTGGCCGAGGCGGCTTTGCAGGCCCTGCGGCCTTTCCTGCGCCCCGGGGTGACGGAGCAGGACGTGGCCGCGGAACTGTACCTGCAACTCATCCGCCACGGCTCCGAGCCGGAACTGCCCTTCCCGCCCATCGTGGCTGCGGGACCCAACAGCGCCAACCCCCACGCCATGCCCACCGCGCGCGCCTTGCGCCCCGGCGACCTGGTGCTCATCGACTGGGGCGCGCGGGTGGAAGGGTACGTCTCGGACCTGACCCGCATGTTCGTGCTGGGGGAACCCCGCCCCGAATGGCTGCGCTGGGCCCGTTTGGTGGAAGAAGCCCAAGCCGCGGCGTGCGCCGCGGCCCGACCCGGCGTGCCCGCCGGCGCGGTGGACCGGGCCGCCCGCCGGGTGTTCGAGGAAGCCGGGTACGCTGCGTACTTCATCCACCGCACCGGCCACGGCCTGGGCCTGGAGGCCCACGAGCCGCCTTATCTCTTCGCCGAAAACCGGCAACTCCTGGAGCCGGGCATGACCTTCACCATCGAGCCGGGGCTGTACTTCCCCGGCCAGGGCGGGGTGCGCATCGAAGACGACGTGGTGTTGACGGAGCGGGGCTGCCGGATGCTCAGCACCCTGCCCCGGGGGTTGACGGTGCTTCCGTGACGCCTCGCAATGGTTTCCCCTGGGTAAGGAGACGAAGTCTATGGGCGCGAACACGCCTTTTTCGGGTCCCCCTGCGCGCCGGGGCCGCTTTTCCGGGCGCGACCTTTCTTTTTGGTGGAAGGCCGGTGGGGTGGCCTTTCTGGTGGCCGGGGTGTTGTGGGCCCTCGGCCTGGTGGGGTTGTGGAGTTTGAAGGGACCGAGCACCTCCTCGCTCCTGGTCGTGGGCCTGACCCAGGTGCCGTATGCCACCCCTACGGGGACGCCTTCCCCCACCTGGACCCCCTGGCCCAGCCCCACGCCTTCGCCCACGCTGCCCGGCGCGGCCCAGGGGTTCGGCATCGGGGTGTACGTGCAGGTGTTTGGCACCCAGGGGTCCCGGCTCCGGTTTCGGGAAGCGCCGGGTCTGAGCGCGGCGGTGCGTTTTCTGGCCCAGGAGATGGAGGTGTTTCGCATCGAGGAAGGGCCGGTGCTGAAGGACGGGTACGTGTGGTGGTACCTGGTCGCGCCCTACAGCCCGGAGCGGGCCGGCTGGGCCGTGCAGGATTTCTTGAAACCCCTGCCCACGACGCCTGCGCCGTAAGATATGGAGTGCGGCACCTTGGTGCCGCTTTGGAATCGAAAGCGGTGCCCAGGCACCGCACTCCAAAGGCTTTGGAAAGGCGACGGAGCGGGAAGGAGGATGCGCGGAATTTTTGGAGTGCGGCACCTTGGTGCCGCTTTGGAATCGAAAGCGGTGCCCAGGTACCGCACTCCCAAAGGCTTTGGAAAGGCGATGGAGCGGGAAGGAGGATGCGCGGAATTTTTGGAGTGCGGCACCTTGGTGCCGCTTTGGAATCGGATGAATGGGCGAATGAGCGAATGAGCGGATTTGCGGATTTGCGAATTTGCGGATTTGCGAATCAACGAACGACCATCGCCCATCGACCAACGACCACCAACTATTGCGTAGGATCCACGGCTTTCCCCTGGCGCAAACGTTCCAGCAGGGCCTGGGCTTGCAATTGCGCGTTGTGGGTGATGGGCATCAGGAGGAATTTCTCCAGATCCTGGATGGCCTCCTCGGTGCGGCCCAGGTTGGCCAGGGCCATGGCCCGATTGAAGTAGGACGCGGCGAAGTTGGGGTCCAGTTCGATGGCCTTGTTCAGGTGCTCCAGCGCGGCTTTGTCGTCGCCCTTTTTGAGGTACAGGGTACCCAAATTGAAATGGGCCGCGGCCATGTTGGGGTCCAGTTCCAGGGCTTTGCGGAAGTTGGCCTCGGCCGCGTCGTAAATGTCCAGGTGGAAATAGGCCAGCCCCAGGTTCAGGTACACGGTGGGGTCGTCGGTCAGGCCCAATTCGATGGCCCGTTTCAGGTCCTCCACCGCGGAGGCGGGTCGGTCCAGGGTGAGATACAGCGCGCCCCGGGCCGCGTACGCCTGGGGAAAGTGGGGTTCCTGTTCCAGGGCTTTGTCCAGGTCGGCCAGCGCGTCTTCGTAGCGCTCCATTTGGTTGTACAACAAGGCCCGGTAGTAATACGCCTGGGGCGCGTGGTCCGGGTTGGCCGCGATGGCCACGTTGAACGCGTCCAGGGCCGCGTAGAGGTCCCCTTTCTGGGAATATTCCAGCCCCAATTGGACGAAGTCCTGTACGATTTGTTCCCTCTCTTGCTCTTGAGCCGCGTTGGTCTTTTTTGCTCCCCAGTATTGCCAGGCCAGGTAGCCCAGGCTGCTGAAGATGAGGGCACCGCTGAGTACAGCCAGGAGGTAAGCCATGGCTTTTCGACGCATAAAAACCTCCGGGGGTTTCAGGATTCGAGAAGGCGAGCCAGGACCTTCCATTCGGAAGGCAGGGGTTGCTGAAAGAGCCAGGAGACCTCCAGCCAGAAACCAGAGAGGACGCGGCTTTCCAGGCGGCCCTGGGTAAGGCGTTGCACCCGGTAGCGCGGACCTTCCAGCGTGTGGAAGAGGACTTCCTTCAAGTCGGGGTCTACTACCCAGTATTCAGGAATTCCGGCCAGGGCGTAGTCATGGGCTTTTTCCACCTTGTCCAGGGTGCGGGTGGAGGGGCTGACCACCTCCACCACCAATTGAGGCCGGGCGCGGATGGGTACGCCCTGGACCCGGGCCGCGTCTTCCGGGGCCAGCAGAAAGACGTCCGGTTCCCGCACCACGTCGGGGAGGATTTGCACCGCGGCCGGCCCGGTGAGAACCTCGTATTCCAGTCCTCGGCGGTGGCTATACGCGCGCAACAAAACGGTCAACCACACGACCAGGCGTTGATGTTCCACGCGCACGGGGGAATGCATGATGACCTCTCCTCGCACGAACTCCCAGAAGGCGCTTTCCGGCGCTTCTTCCAGGTAGCGTTCCAGGGTCCAGCCCGGCATGCGGACCAGGTAGGGGGTTTCCAGAGGTTGGCGGGTGCGGGCATCTACCAGTAAGGCTTGCATGGAAGGCGGCCTCCTTCCGGGTTGTGTGCGGACTGTTTCTATCATACCGGAATTCACCCCATGCGCCGCGCTTTTCGACTGAGGTTCAGGCGTTTTGCATGTTCGAACAAAGAGTCACACAGAGCCACGGAGAACACGGAGGTTCCCCTGGAGAAGACCAAGGTTTCCTCTGTGTTCTCTGTGCCTCCGTGAGAGAATGCGATGGCTTTTGTCGCTGCAGACCCGTTTCCGAAAGGCTGCCCAAACTCCTGTCCAAGGATAAGTTTTCAAGGGGTGCGTGCAAGGGCGGGAAAGGGGGGCCAGGCAGCAAAGAAAACCGGGGGAACCCCGGAAGGGGCTCCCCCGGTCAGGGGCCGTACGTCGCGGGCTATTCTTCCTCGCCCGCCTTCTGGCGCAGGGCCATGGCACCGATGCCCAGCAGGATGCCCAGCACCAACGCGCCGATGGCGTAGGCCACGGGCACGCCTTGCGGCGGCTGGGCCGGCATTTCCGCCGGGGCTTCGGCCGGTGCCGCAGGCATTTCGGCCGGGGCCTGTTCCATGGCTTCTATCTTTTGCTCCAGTTCCTTGGCCTTCTCCATGGCCGCCTTGCCCATGACCGCATCCCGCAGGAGTTGGTTCATCAGTTGGATGTGCTCGTCGTTGGAGATGATTTGGCCATAGGTGGCAATGACCTGGTCGTTCCAGAATTCGGGATCGGCCATGTTCTGGTGGCAGCCCATGCACACGCCAATGCGTTCCATCTTGGTGCGAATGTCCTGGTCCAGCGGACGGGAAGCCGGCCAGTGCTGACCCACGGTTTGCATCTGTTTGCCCGTTTCGGGGTCGATGACCTGGCTCCAGTCCATATCCAGTTCGGGGATGGGTTGGATCTGGACCTGGCTCTTGGAGGGCACCACGTTGCCTTCGCCGTCGAAGAGGTCGATGTAGATGGCTTCAGGGTAGCGGTCCTGGAAGATGCCGCCCTGGATGCCGTAGCCCAGGGCCTTTTCGCTGTCGTGGCAGGATTCGCAGCGCCGCGCCTTCAGGCCCACGGTGTGGGGCTGGGCCGGGGCCATGTCGATGCCCTTCTGGCCCTCGGGGCCGCCGCCTTCGGTGTTGGGTGGGGTGCGGCCTACCTTGTTGTGCACCACCGTGGTGCCGTCGGGCGCAATCACGGTGTATACCACCTGGCAGCCGGGGATGATGGGCGTCACCCGGCCTTCACCGTTGATGCCCAGGATGGGGTCCTCCCAGCGCAGGTAGGACCGGCCTTCGGAGGCCTTGCCCGGCTGCTTAGCGGTGTTCTGGCTGAATTGCAGGTGCCGGACGTGGCCCTCGGCCTTTTGATATTCCGCGGAGGTGGCCAGCCAGTCCGTGGAGGTCTTGCCCTCGGTGTAGTCCACGACCACGTGGCAGCCGTAGCACTGCGGCGCCCAGGAGGCGTGGCAGGCGTAGCACTCCAGTTTGTCCATATGGCCGGCCACTTTGTCCATGGCCACTTCACTGTCTTTGGAAATCCAGGCGCCTTCTTCCTTGATCTTCTTCAGCAAGGGTACTTCGAAGTCCTTGCCCGTGGCCGAATGGAGGATGACCTTGTCGCCGTCCTTGACCACGTTGCCGAAGGGGTTGCCCCGGGCGGTGAGGAGGTAGCCGTCCTTGGGCTCGTAGACCTTACCAAAGGAGGCGATGTTGAAGGGCAGGGTGTCGGTCAGGCCTCGCGGTTCGTCGAAGTTCAGGTCCGCGGTCTTCACCAACTCTTCCTCATGGAAGCCCAAAGGCAACTCCCACGGGTACGCGTCGGGGGTGCCGTGGCAGTCGGCGCACTCGATTTCCACCTGGGCCAGGGTGGTGCCGAAGATGTTGCCGTCGCCGTGCATGTCGATGCTGGTGTGGCAATCCTGGCATAGCAAGCCGCCGCCCGGCACACCGTCCTTACCCGAGTGGTGCACGTCGTCCTGAATGAACAGGTACCGCTTGGTATGCAGGGCTGGTTGTTTCTGACCCTTCTCGTCGAAGGGCGTGCCGTAGGGGAATTCCATGAGACCGGAGTAACTCACGCCGATGCGCTTGCCCCGGTTGTGGCAGGAGTTGCAGGTCTCCACGGGGATGCCCGTGTAGGTCTTGTCGCCCACTTTGACCGGGGACTCGCGGGTAGCCTGGATGGTGTGCACCAGCACGTGGCCGGGCTCGTCCTTGGGGATGGTGGGGTCGTTGCCCTCGTAGAAACCTTCGTTGCTATAGGGCATGTGGCAGGCGGAGCAGCCGGTGCCGCGCCAGTCGCCCCGCTTGGCCCGGGGCGGTACGCCCACATGGCAGCGCTGGCAGTCGCTGCGCAGGTAGGTGAAGGCGGCCCATTCAGGGTTCTCTACGATTTCTTCCACCGACGGCAGGGGCAGGGCTTCCAGTTTCTCGGGGAACTGGTCGGGGAAGGCCTTAACCAGGGCCTCCATGTACTTCTTGTAAGTCTCGCTGCCGAAGACCGGCGTGGGACCGTCTTCGTCCACCACTTCGTAGTTGCCGTAGCGGACTTTGTGAATCTTCTCGGGGTCCAGGCCGTACTTACCGCCGAACGCGCCGAAGGCCCACAAGGTGCCGTGAATCTTGCCGGCTTCGGTGTTCATCAGGGATTTCTTCACGGCATCCACGTAACCGGGGTGGCATTTGCCGCAAGTCTGGTCCGCAATCCAGATGTTGCCTGGGTCCGGGTAGAACCCTTTCTCAGGATTGTGCGCGGCTTGTTTGGCTTCTTCGTCGTTGGGGTCCTCTGCGGTCACCGTGGGGTCGCCACCGTGGCAGGCCGTACATTCGCCTATGGCCTTGATTTGCTGCATCATGGCGCTGTCTTCGGGACGGATGTCCTCGATGCCTTCATGGCAGGAGAGACACCCTTCCGTCCCCTGCGCCGCCTGGGTCTGGCCGTCGGTGGCCCATACGGTTCGGGTTGCGAACAGGACACCGCCGACCAAACCCACCACCAGCATGGCGAGCAAGAAACCTCCTATCGCTCGTCTCATGGTATGCCACCTCCGGAGGGGGATTTGAGATACTGCCAATTCTAATGGCTACCGTCGTGACTTGACAAGGGGTTTTGTCCGAGGATTTGCTTGTTCTTGGAAACTATTTTCCGAGAATGTGACATTTGTCATGTCTTGGGCTTCATGCGGAGGGCCGGTGTTCCCTCAGATGCGCATCAGCCAGCGCACCTGGTAGGGGGCCAGGAGGAGGCCCGCGGCGGGTTCCAGGGTTTCGCCGGTGAGCAGGTCTTTCCAAAGGCCGGGGAAATCCGGGGCCACCACCCGCTGGGAGCGCCCCCGCACGGAAATCAGGGCCAGCAGGTGGGTGTTGGCTCCCAGCCTTTCCACCGCGAAAAGGCCCGGGCCCAGGTCCAGCACCCGTTGGGCCGCGGCAGGGTGGAAGGCGTCCACTTTGCGGCGCAGGTTCAGCAGGCGCCTGTACCCCTGGAAGACCTGCGCGCGGTGGTCCCGGGGGTTTTCCAGGGCTTGGCGCAGGGCTTCCCAGGAAAATTTCTCCCGGTTGATGGCCCGGGGGTAGCCTTTTTCTTCCACGCAAGGCAGGCAGTTGCGCGCGCCGAAGAGGCTGGGCAGGTAGATGCCCGGCACCCCGGCCAGGCTGAGCATGACCGCCTGGGAGGCCAGGAAGCGGGGCACGTCCAGGGGGGTAGGGCAGCAGGGGTCGTTGAGCGCGTCGTACCAGGTGATGTTGAGTTCGTACACCCGCCGGCCGCCGCCGGGCAGGGCCTTGTACGAGAGCAATCCCCCGTGCTCCAGCACGGTGCGGTACAGGGCTTCCATCTGGGCCGGGTTCAGCCAGCCGTCCGCGGGGGTGACGCCGATGCCGTCGTGGGAAGCCAGGAAGTTGAAGAACGCGGTTTGCGGGCCGGGGGTCTCCAGGGTGGCGGCCCAGCGGGTGAGGATGGAGGCATCCCCGGTGAGGAAGGCGTGCAGGGTGAGGGGCGGCAGGGTGAAGTTGTACACCAGGTGGGCTTCGTCGGTGCCGTCGCCGAAGTAGGCCACGTTTTCCTCGTGGGGCACGTTGGTCTCGGTAATGATGCGCACCCAGGGGGCCACCGCATCCACCACCGCGCGGAAGACCTTGACCAGGGCGTGGGCCTGGGGCAGGTGGATGCAGGGGGTGTAGGGTTCCTTCCAGGCGTAGGCCACCGCGTCCATGCGGATGACCCGGGCGCCGTGGGCGATGTAGTGGAGTAGGACCTCCACCATGCGCAGCAGCACCTTAGGGTTGTGGTAGTTCAGGTCTACCTGGTCGGGGCTGAAGGTGGTCCACACGTAGCGCCGTCCCTGGGCGGTTTCCACGGGGGTGAAAAGGGGCGTGGTGCGGGGCCGCACCACGTGGGCCCAGGCGGGATCGTGGGGGTTTTCCACGGTGAGGAAGAAGTCTTCGTATTCCGGGTCGCCCCGGAGGAAGGCCTGGAACCAGGGGCTTTTCCGGGAGGCATGGTTCAGGACCAGGTCCACCATGAGGTGGAAGCGCCGGGCGATGGCCTCCACGTCTTCCCAGGTGCCCAGGTCGGGCCGCACCTGGAGGTAATCGATCACGGAAAAGCCGTCGTCGGAGGAGTAGGGGAAGAAGGGCAGGATGTGCACGCCGTTCACGCCCGGATGGGCGTAGGTTTCCAGGAAGCGACGCAGGCCGTGCAACTTGGGCGTGCCGGGCTCCGGGGGCAATATGTGGCCGCCGTAGGCGATGACCAGCACGTCTTCGTGGGAAAAGAGGGGACGCTCGGGCTCCCAACGTTCCATACGGGGCCTCCAGGCCTCCATCAGGGCCTGTATCTGCCGGAAGGCCGCCTGCCCCCGCTCCGGGCCGTAGAGGAAGGAGAGGAGGGACGGTAGCCGATGGCCGTTGGCCGTTGGTGGATGGTCGGTGGTTGTTGGCCGCTGGCCGCCTGCTGACGGCTGACGGCCGACGGCTGACGGCTGTCCTCCGGCCGCTGGCTGCTGCCCGCTGACGGCTGGCGGCTGACCGCTGTCCACTGACCCCTGTTGCTTCGGCGTGCCCATCGGTTCGTCCGCGTTTGGAGGATTGTCCCCAATCTTATCACAATCCCTTCTCGTCGTTGACAAATTTTCCATCCCGCAAGTGCAGCACCCGGTCCGCATATTGGGCGATGGCGTCGTTGTGGGTCACCAGCAGGATGGTCAACCCATACTCCTGCCGCAGGGTTTCCAGCAAATGCATGATTTGTTCCCCCGTTTTGGCGTCCAGGTTCCCCGTGGGTTCGTCGGCCAAGAGCAGGGTGGGTCGGTTCACCAGGGCCCGGGCAATGGCCACCCGTTGTTGTTCCCCGCCCGAGAGTTGGTTCGGGTAGTGATGCATCCGGTGCCCCAGGCCCACCTGCTCCAGCAGTTCCCGGGCTCGGGCTTCCAGGTCGAACGCCAATTTCCGCCGATAGGGTTTCAGCGGCAGCATGACGTTCTCCAGCGCGGTCATTTCGGGAATCAGGTAGAACATCTGGAAGACGAACCCGATGTGTTCCCGTCGGAAGTCGGCCAGGGCATTTCCCCTCAAGGCCAATACGTCCTGCCCGGCAATGCGCAGTTCCCCTTCGGTGGGACGGTCCAGGGTGCCTACCAGGTGCAACAAAGTGCTCTTGCCCGAACCCGAAGGCCCCTGCACAGCCACGAATTGACCCTTTTCGATGGTCAGATCGACACCCCGCAGGGCTTCCACCGGCACGCCGTTTTGGTACACCTTGCGCAGACCCTGGGCTTCCACCAACGCTTCGCTCATGGTACACCTCCCTGGTTTCTCCAAAATGGCCGATGGCCGAACGCTGTTGGCTGGCAGCGATATACGAATCGCTCCTTCGGGCTAATCCTTTGGTCCCGTCTCATGGGAGGCGCATTGACATATTTTGAAAGCGGCTTTGATTGAAAGTTCAGTAAAAAGCAGCCAGCCGAGACCTCCCATCGAGAAAGACGGAAGACGCCAACGAACTACAGTCAAGTACAGTCCAAAGCGTCTACGATTGACGAGGTTCCCCAACAGGGTTTCCATGCTTTCGGGAAGAGGCAGTGCGGAGATTAACCACAAGTAGAGGCATCCATGGAGGGCTGCGACGAAGGCCAGCGCCGGCAGGGTATGCGGCTTCAACCTCTCCAGATAGAAACGCCCTACCCAATAGGCCCCCAATCCTACCCCGTACACGACCCAAATCGCCCATGCTCGCTTCCAGGCAGGGGAAGAAGCCAAAGGCCATGGTCCCCCCTCATCGAAGGGAAGCCATGGCCAGCGAGTTTCCACCCATATACTAAGGACCCAAAGGCCTGCAGCGGCCAGCGTGAGGATGACCGTTGCCCAAAAACGGGAACCTTGCATGGCACCTTGTGTTTTCTCACGGAGGCACAGAGAACACAGAGAAAGTTTTGGTTTTCTCCATCGGATACTCCGCCTTATTCCTTGAACATATTAATCACTGCCAGCCGTCCCCGATGCATACGTCCCACAACACGTACGTGCAATCCCGGTTGTAGGAGAAAGGT
Organism: Anaerolineales bacterium; assembly: GCA_026996855.1. Lineage (GTDB taxonomy): Bacteria > Chloroflexota > Anaerolineae > Anaerolineales > DRMV01 > S139-71. Next base: position 4,525 of record JALWJZ010000069.1, on the reverse strand, counting down.
GTGGCCTTGCCATAGTCTCAACAAAAACCCCTCCTTTTTTCGGCTGACTAAGAAGCGGCGAGGCAACCAACAAAGCACCTTTGTTTTTCCTTGCCAGGTCCGACCTGTGATTTGGAGATTGAATTGTACCTCTGCTTCGGTTATTTTGATTTGGTCAATCTTTCCCGTCAAATTGAGGGCGTTTATCCATATCTTCTCTGCTACCCATCCTTCCGGTGAAGGATGACCCACCATGAAGACCTGGTCCCCCGGTAGGATGGGGAATGAAGCAGTCCATGCCCCCTCATCGATTAGAAGGTTATCTGACAATATGACCTCCTGCTCTCCTTCCACGCTCTGGATACGGAGACGTTTGCCCTGGATTTGTACCACTTCGCCCCCTAACATATCTTCAGGTTGGTCGTTGAAGTTCGGCGGAGGGGGAGGTGGGGTCTTGGGTCCCGGAGCAGGTGTTGGTTTTTCGTCAATGTCCAAGGTGATTTTACGAAGAAGCCCCCCAATGAAAGGTAACGATGAGAAAAGAAGGGCGATTTTCAGAAAGTCTCTTCGCGCCAACATTACACCCGCCTCCTTGGAGTGAGGTTGATTCATGCGATCAATAAACGTAAATCCAGACTTTGATCCGGCCATCACTCCAGAACGAACCATGAATTTTGTACCACATTCCCATTGTTAAATCTGCGATAGCCCTTCTAAAGTTATTGTCATAATCACAATCCCCTTTACAGCAGATGGGTAAATTGCAATTTCTTGGATTTGCTGTATCCGGAAGACAATCTACAACACGCCCCCAATACCCTTTTTCTGTGCAGTAATCATATACATACACGATATGATTGCAGTGTGCGGGCGGATTGACATCATCACAATCGAAGTCACATCCGGTTGTTGTAAGTTCAGGCCAGGCAAGATGATATGACCAATTACTACAATTACCACAAGCGCCATTAGAGCCGTTACATAAAGAATACCAGGAGGCATTTCCAATCACCGCTCTACCCATCTTGCCTCTCCTATGCGTATAGGTTGGCTCCCCTTTCAAGGATAGTATCACCCGTCCATCGCGCAATATCGACTTTGGTTGACAAGGGCTTGAATCAGGCTTCCTTGATCTGTGTTTTCCCTCGTGGTGGGCGGCGATTGTGTATTTTTGTTCTACCCCTGCAGGCTTTATCAAGGGATTATGTCTTAAAACTATCTTCATATCGAAGCCGTCCTTCAGCCGGTCCGCAGCACCTCCACGGGCGGTCTTTGCACCGCCCGCCGGGCCGGGAGCCAGGCGGCCAGTACGGCCAGGGCCGCCACCAGGGCCACCGCGGCCAGCCCCGCCACCGGGTAGGCCCAGCGCCAGCCCAGGCCCGCGGTGAGCAGGGCCAGGGCACCCAACCCGCCGGGCACCCCGCCCACCAGGGCCAAGGCCAGGCCGTGGCGCACCCAGTAGTCCCGCACCTCCCGGGGCCGCCAGCCCAGGGCCTGCAGCAGCCCCGTGAGGTACCCGTGCCGCTCCAGGAGCAAGAGCACCACGTCCACGATGCCCAGGGCCGTCACCAGCAGGGTCACCCCCAGGAGCACGCCGTGGGCCGGGCCCAGACGGACCAACAGGTACTGCCCCAGCAGGGTGAGGGCCAGGTAACCCCGGAAGGCCAGCAGCCCGGCCATCACCAGGGTGAGCAGGCCGGTGGCCCCGGCCACCATCAGGCCGGCCAGCACCAACTCTCGGGGGTGATGGGCCAAAAGGCCCAGCCAGCGGGCCCAAAGGCCGGTGCGGGGCCGGGCCGAGGTCCACCAGCGCCCCGTGAGCACCGGCAGGGGCGGGGTGCGGGAGGCGGCCACGGCAGGCACCACCAGGCCCAGCAGCACCAACCCCACGCTCAGGGGCAGGATGGGCCACAAGCGGGCGGCTTCCATCTGCAGGCCCAGGGCCACCTTGAGGCCCCAGCCCAGGAGCAGGCCCAGGGTCCCGGCCACCAGGCCCACGGTCAGGCCCTGGCCCAGCAGGGCCAGCAGCACCGTGCGGTCCCGCCAGCCCAGGGCCCGGCGCAGAGCCCACTTCCACAGGTCTCCCATCACCCACATGGCGCCTGCGTTGGCGGTGTACAGCACGGTGAGGGCCAGGAGGAAGCCGAACAGGGCCTGGTTGCCCTTCTGTACCGTGCGGTGGATGGTCAGGTGCACGCCCTTTTGGATCCACAGTTCCTGCAGCAGCAGGTCGGGGTATTGGCCCGCTCCCGGCAGGTGGACCTGCATGGGCCGGGGAGAGGCACCGGCCACCACGTCCACATGCAGGCCGGTGCGGCGCATGATTTCCGCGGCCACGGCCTCGATTTTGGCCTGGGCCTGGGGCGAGAATTCCTCCACGCCCGCTACCTTCACCCGGATGGCCGAGATGCACTGCTCGCCCAGAATGGCGCAGGCGGCCTCCAGGGTAGTCAGCATAGCCGGTGGCGGAGGCAGATACCCCAGGGGCGTCAGGCCGGGTTTGAGGCGTGTGGGTTCGCTTAGCGGTTGTCCGTCGATGGCCAACACCTGGACCTCAGGTACCTCATACAATCCCAGAGCCGGCAGCAACATCGCATTCTTTTCTGGCCGTTCAAAATCCTCTGAACCCACCAGACCCAAGACCAGAGGCTTCACGACGACCGAGGGAGTGACTTCGACCAGACGAACGACGGGCTCCTCCAAGGGGTTCAAGGGATGATCTTCCAACCGTTTGGGTCGGACGGTCCACCGCGATCCGTCCCTTTCCACAAAGACTTGGGTTTTAGGGAGCCAAAGGTGATACCAGGGTTGCCAGCGTTGGAATATCAGGGCATCAGGCGGAACATCCGGAGGGATATAAGGAACCGCGTGGGGCGATCCTTTCCCCGGATTACATAAAGAACCGTTCCCTTCTCCAAGAAAGGAAATGGTCGAAGTTGCCGCCCATTGATGCAATACGGACTGCAGATGAAACTGGCGCTGATGATTCTCACCTATGGATGGTAGACTTTGCAGTTCCTGCGCCACCAGGCTTTCGTTGTTGGATTCCAGCACCCGAAGAAAGGCCTCCAGGTTCTGAGGAGGCCGTAACTTCTGCCATTGAAGCAGGCCTTGCACATCGGCCAGCCCATCGTATCGAACCAGCACGGGAATCGCAAAAGCCCGGATCTCTTGCCGGGTTCCCTCTGACTCAAACATCTGAAGCCCCACTGGGTCTCTGGAGGTGTACACACAATATCCCGCGTGATGCAACGGACGGACCGTTTGGGCGTTGATTTTGGAACCGATTGCGTGTTCTTTCTCGAAATCAAGGCCAACCAGCACCAACGGCAGAGAGAATTCGAGGGCCAAAGGATAAGGAGAAGCCAACTTGACACGGGACGAGATGCGGGTGTTCTCATAGAGGGCTATTTGGAACCGTTCTTCCCAGGAAAACTTAGTTCGGTAAAGGGGGGACGTTCCGGGAGCAGGGTTAATCACAAAAGCCGCCATACGGCGCACCCGCTCCCGTACGTCAGGGGATAGATCTTTAGCAGATATTTGCCAGAAATACCATTCACGGAGAAATTGAATCGTAGAGCCGTACCCGTTGAGTATCCATATACGTCGTACCCGGTACCACCCATCGTCCAGATGGATTGTCTCGAGACCCAGATGATGAGTCAAAGGTATATTGAAATACCCCACCACGCTGATGGGCGCGGCCACCTCGACTCCGGGAAGGTCTTGGATGATTCGATATTGGTCGAATGTGATCTTCGGTGGTAGAGCCACGAGGTCATTGGTGCGGGCCAGGCCCCACTTTTGTTCCCAGGGCAGCACGCTATCTGGCGCGCGCACCAGCAGATGGTAGGGCACCCGCCAGTGGCGCTGCAACTCCCCCTCCACCCGGGCCACGATGGTCTCGCTGGTGGAAAGCAACAGCACGTACGTGGTGCTGACCACCAGCACGCCAAAGGCCAGGAGCAGGGTGCGGGTTTGGGGACGATGGCGCCATCGAGCCAACAGGTCAGGCATACCTTCCTCCCCCCTATATGATACGTGAGAACCCCAATAGTGGTGATGCTCGCGTCCTCGCTGCCCTCGACGGTGGCTCAGGGCTCCATCACCCGCCCGAGCCGGTATTGATTTGGACCGGCACCCAACCTTCCCAGGGATCCATCGCCAGAGGCGGCTGAAAGCGCAGGCGCACCCAGAGCCGATGGGGAGGGGGGCTTTCTACGCGGAACCATAGGCTCTCTTCCGCGGTTACCCGGTTGTTCAACTCGTTGAAGTCGGCAGGGGAAACCGCGATCTCGGAGGCTTTGAGAGGCCCCTGCGGGGTCCGGACCCAGACTTCGGCCAGCATCCCCAGCATGGCCACCTCCTGGGGTCCCTGGGCCAGATGGACGATGCCTTTGCGCGGAGGGAAGCGGCCCCAAAGCATCTCCCGGTTGGTCCAGTAGGGGCCAAATCGAAATTCCACCGTCAGCAAGAGGTTGGTGTAATTGGCGGCAAAGTACCCGGCCCACACCTGTACCTCGGCGGTGATGGGCGGTGGGGTGGG
>JALWJZ010000068.1 GCA_026996855.1 Anaerolineales bacterium | reverse complement strand
GTGGTGGAAACGGTGTTCCCCGGCGGCAATGCTCGCTATCATGACGCCCACCGCCGGCTGGCGCGGGAATTCGAGCAATACGGACCTTATCGCGGCCTCCGTTATCAGGCCTATGCCCTCAACGACCCCTCGGGGCGTCCCTTACCCGATTTGCTAACAGATGGCGACTTAGACGCGGCCTGGGAGCGCGTCCGTGAGCGGGTTCAGCACTGGAAGCGGGCCGGCCATCGCCTGCACTTCAGCATCACGGGGGGGCGCCGCGCCTTGGGCATCATGCTTTACGCCGCGGCCATGACCTATGGCTCGTCCCAGGACCGGGTGTGGCACATCTACACCCCGCGTGAATGGCTGCCGCGCGTGCGGGATGGCGCGCGTATGCACCTTCCGCCGGGCACGGTGCGGCTGCTCAGCGTGCCCTTCGTCCCCTGGACCGCGTATTTTCCCGGGCTGCGGGGGCTGCTGGAGGCCTCGCCTGAGGCCGTGCGCCGCGCGCTGGCCCCAGACCTGGAGGAAGGGGACCGCCAGCGGTGCGAGATGGTGTGGCGTCGCCTCACCCCCCGACAGCGAGAGGTGCTGCAAGCCCTGGCGACGACGGAAACCCGGGCCCAGGCCGCGCGCGCCTTGGGGCTGGCGCTCTCGACCCTGGACAGCCACCGTGCGGCCATCCTGCGCGCGGCCCGGGCCGCCTGGCCCGGCGAGCGGGTGGACCTGCGCTTCCTGCGCCGGGTCTTCCGAGCCTGGCTCATGGCCCAGGGCCATCTCCCCACCCCCTGGGGAGATTTTCAGGAGGAGGTGGGGGTGGAAACCACAAATTTTTCCTCATAAAGTCATCCTTGGTTAGGGAGGTTTTGCCATGGCGGATGAGTGGCTGGAGCACCTTTTGGAAACGCTTAACCGAATTGCTCATAGCCTGGAAGGTATTGAGCAAGAGCTACGCTTATGGCGGAAAGCGGGTTTGGGGCCCAATGGACGTTGGGTGTCAGGTGAAGATGTTTCCCACGCGACCACCAAGGCCGAGAGCGAGGCCGCTCTTCCTGAAGTTCTGCCTTCGCCCGAGGATTTGCTTCGTGCATGGCTAAGTGAACGGAATTTGGTTTTACAAAATGTCACTCTTCTGAAACTGGAAGAAGACCCTTGGGATTGGTTTGCCCGCTTCTTAGGAAGTCGATTCGAACATTTGCGCCCGTTTTATGAACGCTGGAAGCGAGCTTTGAGCTTACGAAAAGAGTTTACATTGAATCTCCAGGACGCGCCACCCCGGCAGATTAGTGACGCTGTCCAGTTTGCTTTACGTCTTAAAGAGGCCTCGCTGATTACGGATTATCAGTATCACCGTCTCAGCCGCACCTTGCGCGTGATCCCGGCCTTCAGTTCCGACATTATCAATTTTGTGACAGGTGGATGGCTGGAGCGATATATCGGTCGGTTGCTGTGGAGCATGGTGGGCCGTGTGAGATTGAAGTCCCGACAATTTCAGGTGTTCCGCAATGTACAACTGGTACTGCCCACCCACCAGCAGACCGAACTGGATTTGCTGGCCTTATATGGCGATCAAGCCCTGTGGCTGGAGAGCAAGACAGGGGACTATAGCACCAGTGTGGAACGGTGGAAGCAGAACAGCACCTACCTACAGTTACCCTCCACCCATGCGGGTATCGTGCTTTTGGATACGCCTTCGTCCACGGCCCGCCAGATGCTGGAACAACGCACCGGCATGCAGGTTCTCTCCCTCAGCGACCTGCCCGCCTTCCTGGAAGCAGCCATGCGGGCGTGGGTGGGAGATATACACCGCGTTTAGCTTCATGCAAAGGAGTTGGGTATGAAAAGATTTGTACTGGTTTTCAGCCTCGGTCCCGTCCAGCCCTTCCTCAAAATGGCCCGCACTGTGCGGGACCTGGCCTACGGTTCCCGATTGCTCAGCGAACTCTCCAAAGCCGCGGCCAAGGCCCTGCATGAGCAGGGAGCGGTGCTGATATTTCCGGCTCCTGAGAAGCCCGAGGACTTAAAGCCCAATTCCCCGCTCAATGTAAGCAACCGCGTGCTCGCGGTCATTGAAGGTGAACCGAAGGACTGGGCCCAAGCGGCGCGAAACGCCGTTATGAAGCGGCTGCGAGTCGAAATCCAGCAGGCCTTTGAGAGTGCCGGGAAGCGGTGGAATTTGACCTTTCCTGAGGTCGTTCACGAACGTACCCAGAAACAAATGGAAGACCTCCTGGAAATATACTGGGCGGCCGCCCCTTACCCGGAGGGGACAGAGGGAGCCTATCCCCAAGCCCGGGAGCAAGCCCTGTGGACCCTGGACCTGAGCAAAAACACCCGTGACTTCAAATCTTGGGAAGGAATCCCCGGCCTCCCCAAATCGGCCCTGGACGGTTTCCGCGAGGCCGTGGTGGTGGTCAAAGGGCCGAGCAATCAAAACTCGCGCAAAATCCAACGGTACGAAGCGCATCCTAAGGTCAAAGTGCTTAAAGAGCAACCACCTGTTCTGCGGGAAGGGGAAGCCCTCTCCGGTGTGGATTTGTTCAAGCGCTTGGGCGGGTATGCCTTCAAAGCCCCGAAGACCGTTTACGACGGCGTGCCCAGCACCAGCGACGTCGCGGCCTGGCCCTTGATTGTGCGGATTGGCAAAAATAAAGCCGAACAGTGGCGTCAAAAGGTGATCCAGCGGTTGCGAGAAAAAGAGGTTACTGAAGAGCAAGCCAGATCGGAAACCCTGGGCGTGTATTTCTTCGTGGACCGGGCCGCGGATTTGATTACTGACGAGGGGAAATACGAACGCCAGCGCCAGTTCCGGCAGGTCTTTGAGCAGGATTGGGACGCGGTGCTGGGCAAGGATACCCCGCGGCCCCACCCTTACTACGCTCTGCTGGTGGCCGACGGCGACAGCATGGGCGCGCTCATTGATGCCCAGAAATCCGAAGAAGCGCACCGCACCCTTTCTCAAAAGATGGCCGGATTTGCCCGGCAGGCCGCTTCTATTGTTGTGAAGCACCAGGGTTACCCCATCTACACCGGCGGCGATGATGTCCGGGCCTTGCTCCCCCTCCATACGGTGTTGGAAGCCCTTGAAGCGCTTGACCAGGCGTTTGGGGAGGCTATGCGGGATTTCGTTCCTCCCAACACGGGCGGAACGCCGACCCTTTCAGGTGGGTTGGTCATTGCCCACCACCTGACGCCCCTGGAAGACGTGCTCACCACGGCCCGGGAAGCCGAGGCATATGC
>JALWJZ010000067.1 GCA_026996855.1 Anaerolineales bacterium | reverse complement strand
CCTATGCCATCCCGCCTGAATATCTGGAGAGGGTCGGGGACAGCGCCCTGGTGCTGGACAACCAGAAGCGCTTCATGTCCTATGATGATGACGCCTCTGGAAACAGCCTTGTATCGGCCAGGGTTTCCGGGCTGCTCGAGGTTCTTGTGGACAAAAGCAAGAAACTCAAGCCATCAGAGAGATATGCGCATGTGGCGACACTGGCTGAGATTGAGGCCACAACCAAAGGAGGGAGCGAGGTAACCTTGTATGTTCCTTTGAGCATGATCGAGGCGATGGGCCTTCCAACCCAGGGCTTGTCCACAGAGAAGATGAAGATCCGAACTTATTCTTACCCGCCTTTCACCAATTCTGCCACCTTCTTCCAGGCCGAATTGCCTACGGCCATGGAAATTGTGCTTGACAAGGAAGTTCAAGGCACTGTGGCAGGCCACCCCGACAATCCTGCAGGCCTTCAGGTCTACTTCCCGAAAGGCACGGAACTCAACATCCACGGCTATGTCACCCGAAGAGGCAAAAATGGAGAAGAGCCGGTCATCGTCGCTTCTTTGGAGTGGAGGAGCAGGAGCGACATCTGGCCTCTCGTCAACCACTTCGGCAAAACAGGCGGGGTCTGGAACTTCGTTGCCCTCCTCAGGCCTGAGGACCTTGGCCTGAAAGAAGAAGACCTGGCAAACCTGCCAAACCTGGACTATGGCGAATGGAGAGACGGCATCACGGATGAGTATGTCAAGACCAATACAGACTTCATCCTCAACTACATCGTGCCTCTGGAGGAGCAGGAATGGTTCCAAGGAAAGAGCCCTATTTATATGCTTGACAATTATGCTGGAGAATTCCGATGGAACGAAAGATTTTATGTAAAATGGGCTGAAGAAAATGCTATTCATCATAAACCTGAGTTGGGTATAGCCGTTGAAATCGCCAAGCGCAATGATGGCAAGTTCCACAGATTCTATCCGAGATACAAAACCTACAAGAGCCAGAAACTGTGGAATGGCTGGCACTTTTTTGTTTTGAACTTTGGCGAATGGGGAAAACATCAGCTTCTGATAGATTCCTTCCCGCCTTCGGCTGTGGATGAATACAAAAGGATTAAATTCATCTGTGGCTGGGATGGAAGCCAGCCAGCCACACCACAAGTTTCTGAGGCCAGTTGCCACCCCCTCAGCACCCTGGAAAAGTGGCAGATAGCCGACAGCATCGGCAGGTATCTGGACCAGAGAAGAAGGGGAGGGGAATTCACGGATTTCGACAGGATTGTGCTCGTCCCCATGGGCCAGGGCCTGGCCATGCGGGATGTGGCCCTTTACTTCCATATCCAAGCCCTGAAAACCCTCTTCGGAGAGGAGATGCCGTATTTCGAGATCTACACATCAAACAAGCAATTTGAAACCACCAATGCTTATATCGACTCAGATAATCTCAATCCCGAACTGTATGATGCCCTTCTGTACATAAATGGCGATGTGCACGCCATGATTGACACAGAAAAAGCCAAGCATTTCGGCTGGGCTGTGAAGCCAGAAGGCGAGATGCCCGCCTTCCAGCAAGATGAAAAGGCGCTTTTGCACCTGGGCTACAATTATTATGTTGGCTTGGACAAGAAGACAGGAACCATAATAGATGAGAGAAGACCTTCCCTTGCCGACTACTATGAAAAGTTGATTGAGTCCGTCCCGAAGGGTTCGGTAATTTTCTACGATAATGCCTTCTTCCACTGGAGTTATGGCTGGCTTCCTCCTGAAGCCATAAGGTTTGTGCAGGAGAGCTGGCCCGACAAGAATCATGCTCTGCCTTTCTCGATTAGATATGCTCCAGCCAAAACAGTGGTGAACTACCTGCCAAAGGACCAGCCGAGGGGCGGCCCTTATACCTGGGCTGGCATTGAAGCCACTCTGAACCTGCTCTTTGATGAATCAAGACCAGAATGGGAATATCCCAGCAAGATGGACCACGCCCTTGGCGGGTGGCTGTTGCAGGGCTTGGAGACGACCATGGGCTACTGCAAGGACGAATGCGCAAGGGAGATGAGATACGACTACGGTGATTGGTGGGCAGAGGAAGCTGCATATAATCTCAATTCCGGGGATTACTTTTTGTCTATGAAGTCATATTTCGATGCAGAAGAGAATTACGATATCGCAAGTGGCATCATCACCCTATTCCCACAAGATGAAAGTGCAGGAAAGATGCTTCCGATTCATGTGGTGTATCCGAGTCCGTGATGTTTGTGCGAATGGGCGGATTTGCGGATATGCGAATTTGCGGATGAGCGAATATGCGAATTTGCGGGAAGGCGATAAGGCGGTAAAAGCGATAAAGCGGTAAAGCGATAAGGCGGGGTTTTGGAGTGCGGCGCCTTGGCGCCGCTTTGGAATCGGGTGAATGGGCGGATATGCGAATTTGCGAATGGGCGAATATGCGAATGAGCGAATTTGCGGATTTGCGGGGCCGCTGGGGGCGCAGCACCGCTGCGCCCCCAGCGGTGTCGAGCCACCGCAGTCTAAAATCAAACCAAAGCGGTGCCCAGGCACCGCACTCCAAAAGTGCCCAGGCACCGCATTCCGAAAGTACCCAGGCACCAAAAGAAAAACATCGGGACGCCCAAGGACGTCCCGATGTTTTGGTTGTGGCGACGGAGAAGCGGGCAGGTTTACGGCAGGGCGCCAATCACGTCGAAGGTTTCGAACACCGCCTGAAGCAGGGTCTGGGCATCTTCGTTGGGCGTCACGTGGACCACCACCGTCATGAAGAACTCAGGCAGGTCGGAAGCGGTCTTGGGGCGCACCGCCATGACCAGGGCCTCCACTTGTTTGCTGGGACCGCAACGGCTCCATACATCGAATTTGCCCCGGTAGACCTCGTCCTCGTAATCGTAACGGGCTTCGTATTTGCAATACTGACCGTAGTACTGCTTGAACAGGCCCAGCATCTGCACGTACCCCAACAATTTGGCGAAATCTTCGGACGCGGTGACCCAGATACCCGGTCCCTGGAAGTTGTTGAAGGCCTGCAGGTCCGGCGCGATGATGAGGCTGGCCGCGGTGCCCGCGTCCTGAATTTCCCAGGGCGAGCCGTCCACGTCCTGCCAGGAGGACGGCGCGGCCACCGCGATGGCCTGCAAATCGTCGGTCCACAGGGTGAAATCGCCCTGCGCCTGGCCGCCTCCGGTTTGCTGGCCGCCGGACTGCTCGCCGCCGGCCTGCTGCCCGCCTTCCAGCCGGTCCACCACCTGCAAAGGCTGGCCGTTGAATTCCCCGGCCAGGAATTCCCCGGTTTTGAGTCGGAAGACTTCGACCTTCAACACATCAGTGGGTTGACGGCTGGCCAGGATTTCACAGTACTCCTTCATGCTACCCCGCAGTGAAGCCGGCATCCCCTCGATGGTGAGGATGATGTCCCCGGGTTGGAGTCCAGCCCGATCGGCCGGTGAACCCGATTCCACCGAGGCCACCCAAATGCCGATGAAGGGGTCGCCGTCGTCACCTCCCAGCACGATGGCCTGGGCGTCCATGCCCAGCCATAGATAATTTTGCCCCTGGCGCATCTTCTCCACCGCGGGCCGGGCGATCTCCGCCGGGATGGCGTAATTGGCGTCCTTGACGTTTTCGCCCGCGTAGTTCACCCCCACCACCTGACCTTGCGGCGTGATGAGGGGACCACCGGAATTGCCGCCCCGGATGCGGGCATCGTGCAGGTAAGCGTACTCCAGGTGAGACCAGGTGGTCTCACCGCTATCCCGAGTTCGGGAGATGATGCCCTTGGTCAGGGTGTACTGCTTGTCGTCCCCCATCACGGGAAAGCCCGCGGCGTAGACGTCCATCCCCTCGGTGACCGGGCCGGTATACCACTCGAGATACACAGGGAAGGGGCCGCCGTCGATTTGCACCACGGCCAGGTCCAGACATTCAGAGGCGCCCAACACCCGGGCGGGGAACTCTTTTTGAATGTCCCCGGCGATATAGGCTTTCAACGTGGCCGCGCCGGTGACCACGTGGTTGTTGGTCACCACGATGCCCGACGGGTCGATGAGAAAGCCGCTGCCTCCCCATTGGCTGAGCACGTTCTGACCGCCGGCCTCCAGCATGGCCTTGGAGCCGGTGGCGATGAACTTGACCACCGCGTTTTCGGCCTCCTGGAAGGAGCGGGCGGGACGGCTGCCCGGCATCGGCTGCGCGGCACCCGCCGCACCGGAGGTGCTCCCCTTGGGGCCGGCCTCTGCCGGGGGAGCCGGAGCCTGGTCCTCGCCGCTCTTTTCGCCGGAAAGGCCACCGATGCAGGCCAGGGAAGTAATCAGAAGAAAGGCGAGAAAGAAGAGCCACGGCTTTTGCATTCGCATCATGCGCCTCCTGATATGGAAATCGAAAACCTCGGATTTGGATTGAGAAATTGCAAAATGCCTTGGGAAGGTGCACCTTCCTGATGCCCGCGACCGGGGCAAGGGTGCCCTCATGATACAGGCAAACGTCAGGAAAACGTCAGCCCGCGGGGAAAGGGGGAAAGTTTGGGTCGTCTGGAACCTTAAAAAAGGCAGGGGTTTTGGTATAATGAAACCACCCTCCTCCAGGAGCCCGCGGTTGGACGCCTTTACGGTTGCTCCCGAAGCCCGGTTGCACATTCGACTTTTCGGCTATCCCTTCATGGAGTGGGCCGAGGGCGCGCCCATGACCTTGGAATCGAACAAAGTGCGCGCCCTTTTCGTTTATCTTTTGCTGCATGTGAACGCGGCCCAGCCGCGCGATTACCTCTCTTATTTGCTCTGGCCCGATGTGACCGGCACGCGCGCCCGAAAGAATTTGCGGCAGGCGCTGTACAACCTGCGTCACGCCCTGGGCCCGTTGGCCGATGCCTGCCTGCACATTCAGCGGGAATCCGTTACTTTGCGGGGGCATCCTGCCCTGTGGGTGGATGTCTGGGCCTTTCAGGAAAAGGCCGAAGCCGTTCAACGGCATCGACATCGGGCGTATGGCGCCTGCCCCTACTGTGCCCGGCAATACGAGCACATGGTCCATCTCTACCGGGGCGATTTCATGGCGGGGTTTCACTTGAAAGAATCCCCGCCCATGGCCGAATGGCTGCGGGAGCAAGGTTGGTACTATCGCCAGCGGATACAGGATGGTGTCCATTTGTTGCTGCGGTATCACTACTTGCGGGGCGATTATGAGCAGGTGGTGCGGGTGGCCCGCTGGTGGCTTCAAAAGGAACCCTGGGACGAAACCTGCCATGCCTATTTGATGCGGGCGTTGGCCCACCAGGGGCGAAGCGGGGAAGCCTTGCGGGTCTATGGGGAATTCGTTCGCCGCCTGGAAGCGGACATGCACACCAGCCCGCCGCCGGAAGCGGAACACCTGGCGTACGAAATCCAAGAAGGCCTGCTCCCCGAGCCGGAAAGCGTGCACCGGGCCCGACGCTTGCCCGCCCCCCTTACCCCCCTGGTGGGTCGTCAGGCAGAATTTGAGTATCTGCTGTCCCGCCTGGCTCAGCCCGAAACCCGCCTGGTCACCCTCACCGGGCCGGGTGGTAGTGGCAAGACCCGCATGGCCCAGGAACTGGCCCGGGCCCTGGTGCCCCTCTTCCCTGAAGGCATTTACTGGATATCCCTGGAGGATGTGGCTTCCGAGGACGGTTTTCGCCGGGCGCTTCAGGAGGCTTTGGAGGAGGAGTTTGCCCCTCGCACATGGCGGGAGCAATGGCACCGGTGGGCTCGAGACAGGCGGGCCTTATTGGTTCTGGACAACGCCGACGACCTGGTGGACGACCTGGGCCACTGGCTTCCACCTTTGTTGGTCCAGGCGCGAGAGATTACCCTGCTGGTGACCTCCCGTCAGGCCCTGGATTTGCGCCAGGAGCAGCGTTTTCCCTTGCAGGGGTTGTCCTTTCCCGAAGCCGACGAAGACATGGCCACCCTGGAACAGGCCTGGACCTACCCCGCAGTGGCCCTCTTCCTGGAGCGGGCCCGCGCCATACGGCCCGACTTCCACCCCGAAGGCGAGGAACTCCAAGCCCTGCTGGACATCGTGCGTTTCGTGCAAGGGCTGCCCCTGGCCGTGGAACTGGCCGCGTCCCAGGCCGCCCGGACATCTTGCCGGGAGGTCCTGGCCCATCTGCGCCAGGCCTGCCTGGATTTGACCAGCCCCTACAGGGACCAACCCCAGGCCCACCGTTCGCTGCGGGCTTTGTTCCAGACATCCTGGGAGAACCTTCCCGAGAACCATCGCACCGCGTTGTTGCGCCTGGCCGTGTTTCAGGGGCCTTTCGACGCCGAATTGGCCCGGACCGTGGCCCGGGTTTCGCGGTCTTCTCTGGAAGCCCTGTATCGGGCCAGTATGCTGGAAAGCGAAGAACACCCCCTATGGGGTCGTCGGTGGTCCTTCCATCCCCTGGTACGGGAATTCGCGCGCGAGTATTTAGCCCGTGACCCGCACCTGCATCAAGATGTGCAGGAACAGGCACAAGCATGGGTGGGCCACCGCCTGGCCGAACTGGGTCACCTGGATGGCTCGGAAAAAAACCGCTTGTTACAGCATTTGTCTACGCTTCAGGATGAGGTCAACGCCTTCTTGATGTATTTGACACGGGAAGGGGACCTGGAAACCATCCATGCCTGCCTGATGGGCATTGCCGCGTGGTTTGCCCATATGGGCTTGTATCGGGAGGGATGGCAGTATTTCACCATGTTGGAAAGCCGGGTGTTGACTCTGATGGGGGAAGGCGAGGGGCTGGGTCGCCGTACCCTGGCCCGGCTGTACCACCGGAAAGCCCGCATGGCCTTCCGTTTAAACGATTTGGAAAGTTTGCAACGGGAAACCGAACGCTCCCTTCATCTCTTGCGTTTGGAGCCGGAGGACCCGCCCCCGTTGGATTACGGATGGGCCTTGCAGCTCCATGCTGCCGTGTTCCAATTTCAGGGCCGCTTGGACGAAGCCGAACGGCTGGAAAAGGACGCCCTGGCCGTGTTCCAGGCCCATGACCAGGCCATCGACCAGGCCAACGCGCTGAACAACCTGGGAGGCATCGCCTTTCACCGGGGGGATATGGACCAGGCCGCTCAATACTTTCGGGGTGCCCTGGAAAAGTACCGGGAGGCCGGGGCCCTGGTTTTCATGGCCAATACCCTGAGCAACCTGAGCATGGTCGAACTTACTCGCAACCGTCCCGAGGAGGCCCGCCGGGTATGCGAAGAAGCCCTCCGTACCGCGCAGCAGGTTCATGCGCTGCTCCCGCTGACCCTGGCATGGGCCAATTTGGGCACCATTGCCACGACCACAGGGGAATATGCCCTGGGTTACCGCTACCTGAGGCGGGCCGAACACCTGGCCCGGCGGGTGGGCAACATGGATTTGTTGTGCAACGTACTCAGCAACCAAGGTATGGCCCTCCATTATCTGAAACGCTACCAAGAAGCCCGGGCCCGCTTCGAGGAAAGTTTGCAAGTGGCCCGGGAACACAATTTGCTTTATGATTTGAGCAGCGCCCTTCATCTGTACGCCCAGATGTCACTGGAAATGCAAGACCTGCCCCGGGCGGGGGCTTTGCTCACGCAAGCCCTGGAGGTGGCGCTGGAACACGGGTTTACCTACCTGCTCTGGAGCATCTTGCATACCGCCGCCCGTTATCTTCACGCTCGGGGCCGCACCCAGGAAGCCCACGCCCTGGTGCTGTGGCTCGACGAGCAGGCGTTGACCTCGGACCTGCGGGCCTCCGTGCGGGAGACCATGCAGCAATGGGGTATTTCCCCGGGCGGGGCGACGGGCCTCGCGCAGGCTCCCCGCACCCCGGAAGGCTGGTTGAAACTGTTGCGTTCTGTTCGTTGAAACGGGAAAGTCACCATGATAAAGCAGGACGTGACTCCAGAAACAAATTGTGCGCAGTCCGAACCAACGGTTTTGCCCAAGCGGGTCTTGCTGGGGGCACTCTTGGTGGGGGCGGTATGGCATGTCCTATGGTGGAGCCTGCCTCCGGTGGGAATCAACGCCTTGCTGGGCACAGGCCTGGCTTGGCTCCTGTGGTGGTTTTTCCTGCGAGGTTATGGTCCACTGCCCGTTGGCACTCGCGCGCTGGGGATGCTCTCCATCTTGTGGGCTGCGTTGCCCGTATGGCGTTCCTATCCTGCCCTCACGTTTTTTGCCTGGTGGGCCTGGCTGATGACCCTCTTCCTGGCGCTGCCCCGTTACTTTCCCGGGGATGCCTGGCGGGCTACATTTTGGGGCTGGATGCGCATGGTCGGGGCCTGGCTGGGGGCGCTGATACCCGATGTGTTGCGCCTCCTGCTGCTTACCGAAAGCCGAGAAAGATTTTTCATCCGTTACGGCCGCGCCATAGGGCTTGGCCTGGCTCTGTTGCTTCCCCTCGGTTTGTGTTTTGGGGGACTGCTGGCCAGTGCAGACCCCATATTCGAGCATTACTTCGTGCAACTCCTGTCCTGGAACGCGTGGTGGGAGGTCCTCGGCCGCCTCTTGGTCATCGGGTTGTTTGCCTGGCTATGGCTGGCCGGGTTGCTGGTAGCCTGGCATAGTCGCGAAACCTCCAGGGAAAGCACAGAAGGTCCGTCCTTTGAGTACCTGCCCTGGGTAAGCAGCGCGGTGGTGTTCGGAGGCTTGCTGCTGCTTTTTGGGTTCTTCCTGGTGCTGCAGGCGCGCTATCTCTTCGGCGGCCACGTCGCACTGCAAACGTTTGACCTCACCTATGCCCAGTACGCACGACGGGGTTTCGGTGAACTTGTGGTCGTCGCGGTGCTCTTCTTAGGGGTGTTGATAACGGCGGATGCTTTTACCGCGCGGCCGAATCCACGGGCCGAAGCGGTCTTCCGGGGCTTTGCCTGGGCCACGCTGGTGGCGGTAAGCCTCATGCTGGCCTCCGCGGCCTACCGTCTTGGCCTGTACATCCAGGCCTTCGGACTGACCAGCACGCGCTTGCAGGTCGCTGTGTTCATGTTTTGGTTGTTGGTGGCCTTGATTTTGGCAGCCTGGACCGTGCGCCGCCCCAAACCCCATCCCTGGCCTTTGGTCATTCTCCTGCCTTATTTCGGTTTCGTGCTTACTTTAGCCGTCATGAATCCCGCTTCTTGGGTGGTGCGCGTCAACGTTTGGCGGAGTCGGCAGGGTCATGAATTGGACATCCCTTATCTGATCAAGGAGGGAGAATTGGGCCCCGAGGTTTGGGTGGCTCTGGAGGCCGTTTACAGGGACCCGGGCGCACTGTCCGAAAGGACGCGACACGAATTGGGCGCGGCCATCGCCTGCGTGGCTGTCTTCGACGAGGTGCGGGCTTCCATGACGGAAGACGAGGCTTCGCAATCCGACGTGGATTGGCGGGGGTGGTCCTGGGGACGCTGGCGCGGTCGCGCCGCGTATCGGCGGCTTGTGGATGACGTCAGGGAAAATTTCCCGGTGCGTGTGTATGAAGACCGGGATTCCGCGGGTACCTGGCAGCGCTTCCAGGTTCGGGTGAATGGCGATTGGCGTTCGTGTTACGATATGAGCGGCATCATGGACATATACCGCTATTCGGAAGATTGAACATCGCTCGTTGGTGAAAAAGGACTCAAGTTTGGCCTTTTCAAGGTATAGATCGCAGCGATACCCCTATCTTTTGGGCCATAGGGCGGATGCCTTGCCTCCCAAAGCAAGAATTTCTTTGCGAGATATTGCTTGGCTTTTTGAGGCGGGCGAAGCCCGCCTCAAAAAGCCAAAGTTCAGAAAAAGGAGTCCCGCATGGTTTTGCTCATTCTGTTTGCCCTGGCGGCCAGTTTTGGCCTTTCCTGGCTTTATGCCGTTGTGCTTTACTGGGCGGACCGGCACGAAAAAGAGCCCAAGAAATGGCTTTTGGGGATGTTTCTATGGGGTGCGGTTGTTGCTGTATTCGGAACCCTGGTCTTTTCTTTGGCGTTGGATGCCGGCGTTGCTTTTGTTCTGGGCATGCCAGGGGGTGTTCCCGACCTGGTCAACACCGCCCTGGTCGCGCCCTTCGTAGAAGAAACCATGAAAGGCGCGGCGCTGCTGGTGCTGCTCTTGCTGGCCCGGCACGAATTCGACAGCCTCTTCGACGGCATCATCTACGGTGCGCTGGTGGGGCTGGGCTTCGAGGCCACGGAGAATTTCTTCTACCTGGTCGGCGCCGCGGAGAAGGGCCTGGGCTTCTTCACCCTGGTGACCTTCATACGGTTGGGTTTGTTCGGATTCACCCACGCTTTCTTCACCGGGCTGACGGGCCTGGGCGTGGCCGCGTGGCGCATGTACGGGCGTCGGCATTGGTGGGCCTGGATGCTGCCCGTGATGGGGTGGAGCGCGGCCGTGGTGGCCCATATGGTGCACAATGCCTCGGTAAGTTTCGGCGCGCCCACGTGCTTCCTGGCCGTGCTCTCCGATTGGGGCGGCCTCTTGGCCCTGGCGGCCATCGTGGCGTGGGCGCTGCGCCGTGAGCGGCAATGGCTCAAGACCTACCTGCGGGAGGAAGTGGAGGCCGGACGCATTACCCCAACCCATTACCGGGCCATGCTCTCCCCCTGGCAGAAGCGCATCCTCCTGGGCCAGGCGCGGCGCCTGGGGCGTGGACGCGAAGCCCGGACCTTGCTCCAGAAACTGGCCGATTTGGCCTTCCTCAAGGCCCACCTGGCGCGCACCGGTCCTTCGGCCGGACATCTGGCCCGTTTGCAACGCTTGCAGCAGGAAGTGGCCGACCTGGCAAGGCAACTGAAAGGGCTATAGCCATGGCCAAACCATTGCTTGGTTTTTGACGCGAGGCTGGTTGGCTCCAGAACCGGGCTCCCAGAGGCGGCCGGCGGCAAAACGCCGGTCGCCTTTTCGTTTCCCACCTGACGTTTTCCTGACGTGTCTTGGGCACCATAGGGGCAACTTTTGCCATGGAGGTGGATGGAGCATGCATTCGAGAACGGTTTTCTTCATGACTTTCTTGGCCGGCATGATGTTGGCTTGCAGCCAGATTTTCGGCCCTTCCCCTTCTACCGGGAAGGTGAAGAACTTGCAGGTGCAGGTGCCCGTGTCCCAGGCTTTTTATGGCGCGCCCACGTGCGGCCCCACCGAGGTGCTGGTGGAAATCACCCTGGAAGGCCAGCCCCAAGAGGTGGGCTTGCAATACCGTTACGCCGGGGTGCAAACCAGTGCGTGGGAAAAGATCCAGGCCGCGCGCTCCGCGCCGGGCAAATATGTGGCCATCCTACCCCTCAATGCCGGGCGCACCTTTTTCGGTGGACAGGCCGGACGGGTGGACTTTCAGGCCTACGCGGTTACCCCGGACGGTCAGGTGCTCACCGCGCCGGATAAGGCCCTGAGCCTGTCGGTGCAGCCCTGCACCCAGGCCGGCGCGCCTTCCGGCCAGGCCACGGGCGGGCCCACCGTGCTCCAGGTGGTGGATACCGGCGCACCTCTGGCCGCCTCGGCCGCGTGCGGCAACCCCACCCTGGAGGTCACCGCCATCGTGAGCGACCCGGCCGGACGCCCCCAGGTGACCCTGGAATACTGGGTGGAAGACGAAACCGGTCGGCCCATCACCCAGACCCAAACCATGCCCATGCAGGGCCAGGGCACCACCTACCGGGCCACAGTCAACGCCTCGGCCCTGGCCGCGGCCTTGCAGGGCAAGGCCGGGTATCTGGGCTATCGGGTGGTGGCCCAGGGCGCTTCCGGCGCGAAAACCGTGCACCCTGGGGAAAACGCGCGGCTGATTGCGGCCATCGTGGCCTGCACGGCCCAGGCCGGCGGCGCCGCGGCCCCGAACCAGCCCCCGGCCAAACCCCCGACCCGGCAGGCGCCTGGCGGCAACCAGGGCGGGAACCAAGGCGGAAGCCAGGGGGGTAACCAGGGCGGAAACCAGGGCAGCGGCATCCGCATCACCAACCTGGGCTACAACAACATGGACCCCAATGGCCGGGTGTACTACGGCAACTGCACCCAGGGCGAAACCACCTGGGTGGAGGTCCAGGCCGAGGTGCAGGCCCCTTCGTCCATCGACTGGGTGCGGCTGGAATACACCTACGGCCGCGGTTCGGTCCCGGCCCAGCCCAACTTCAACTACGCCATGGATATGGGCCTGGCCCAGGGCATCGGCCCCTACAGCGCGCAAATCGATACGGCCAACGACCTGCTCACCCCCGGCCAGACCTACGACTGGATTGCCTACCGCATTCAGGCCCGAACCAAGGACGGCAAGAGCGCCACTTCGGGCGTGTACACCATCCCGCTGACGCCGTGCTCGGGCAGCACGGGCGGCGGTTCGGGCACCGGCGGCACGGTGCAAATCCAAAACCTGTACGCGGACCCGCAGACCGCGTACACCGACGCCGCGTGCGGCGCGACCAACCTGACTGTGTACGTCAAGGTCAACGACGCGAGCCAGGTGCAGCAGGCCACCCTGACCTACGGCGTGGCCCCGCAACCCAACATGCCGCCTCCGAACACGGACACCGTCAATATGCTGCCCGATTTCTGGAATGCAGACACCTTCGCGGCCGACCTGGACGCCACGACCCTGGGCGAAGGCTACCTGTGGGTGAGCGTGGAAATCCAGACCACCTCGGGCCAGACGGTGACGCAAACCCAGGGCTACGCGGCCCAAATCCTCCCCTGCCAGAGCGCCAGCCCGCCCACCATCCTGTACTTCGAGAGCCTGAACGAGAACAACCAGGTGCAGGAGACCATCCCCGTGCTGCTCCGCTGGGAAACGGAAAACGCCACCTGCGGCGTGTACCTCAACGGCGCGCCGGTTAACGAAGACGAACCCAACGAGTACGTGGCCGCCCAGACGGCCCTGGGCATGGCCGGCACCACCTTCACCTACACCTTAGAGGCCCGGGGCGGGGACTGCACCAACCCCCAGGTGGTCACCGCGACGGTCTCCGTCACCGTGGTCCCCTACGATGACACGGGCGGCAACGATGGCAGCGGCGCGACAGCCTGCACTGCCGGGTACGATGGTATGTATATTGCGGAGGATAGACCCATCGTCCTGGACCTGGACTGCGACGGCTCGGCCGAGACCACCATCTCGTTGGGCCAGAGCAGCGATTTTGAGGTGCGCTTCGCGGGCGGCAGGGGCACAGGATACGGCTACGGAAGCCAGCCCTCGCCGCAAGAGTGCTTGAATGCGGTACAAACCGGTTCCATCAACGAAATCCCTGTGGAGAGCGGCGAAACCGTATGCTATGAGGTCGGCTCTATGGTAGGCCGCCTGACTATCTCCTGGCAGGACATGGATGCCGGTATGGTGTCCGTGGGCTTTTACGCGGAAGTGATTTCCCCGTAATCATAGCCGACCGCCGGCAATCAGCCGCCGGCGGTCCTTTGCCAACGCCATTTCCAGGAGGTCTTGATGCGTCGCTTTTCCCCCTTTGCCGTGTTCCTACTCCTGATCGGACTGGCCTGCAGCAACCTCTTCCCCGCGACCACCCCGGCGCCGAACACGGTGGTGTTGCCCACAC
>JALWJZ010000066.1 GCA_026996855.1 Anaerolineales bacterium | reverse complement strand
TTTCGTGATCCAGAAACTCAAATGTACCATTGCCGGATCGTTACGACGTCGCTGGCGTCGCCTGCTCATGCAGTGGCCCACTTTCTTGGCTCAGCCCGCTGTCCAAACTCCTGTCCAAATCTGAGTCTACGAAGGATTCCACCTTACCCGCTTTTGGCAAATGGGTCGGCTTCATCCAAACCCTCAGCCAGAACTCAACCCGGAGAAGGTCCCTCATGCCTTTAGGTAAACGCGATGTCGGCTTTTATGCCTTGTTCCTGGGGGTGGCCTTGCTTGTTTTCCTGGGGCGTTGGCGAGGATGTTCCCCCGTGGTCAACCTGGGTTACGATGCGGGAAACGTGGCCTCGGTAGCGGCCCGGTGTGACTACCCGGAAAACTTTCCCCGTCCCTTTCCCAAGGTCGGCCCCTTCTGCCGGTACCCTCATTTTGCCATGGTGCAAATCTTGCGCCTCGTGGAAGATGCGGTGGGGGACTTCGGCACGGCCACCGTGGCCCTGCACCTGCCGCTGGTGTTCTTGCAGTTGGTCGGGTTCTACTGGTTGGGTTGGGAAGTGTGGCGGTATCGTGTCGCATCGGCGCTTTTCGCCCTGGTGCACATTCCCTTGGTATGGGTACATTTTCCCGAAGGCACTTTCTGGGGCATTTACGACGACCCCTGGGCACGGAACCTCCATCAGGCCGTGTTGCCCTTCTTTTGGTGGGCCGCGTTTCGGCATCGCCATCGTCCCCAAGTGTGGCCCCTGTTGCTGGGCTTGAGCGGACTGAGCACGGTGTTGCATTACCGTAGCGGCGCGGTCTGGACCCTGGCCTTATGGCTGGGTTTTCTCGCCCTGGCTTGGTACCGCCGTCGGGAGCAGCCCCAGGTCATCAAGGCTGTGTTGTGGGCAACCGGGATCTTTGCTCTGTTCGTGATGACATTGGGCATCTTAGTCGCGTACTCCCGTTTCCAAACCTGGGAAGGCCTTTTCACCAACGCACACGTCTCCGAAGCCTACATCGAGCGCCTGTACCAAAGGTACACCAGTGAAGCCTGGGCCATGCCCTGGCTCTTTGGGCTGTACTGGCTCATTCCGCTACGGTTTGCCGTGCTGTGGATGGCCGTAGTCGGCGCGGGCTGGCTCTTCCATACCGGCGGCTCCCAAAAACGGGAAATCCTGGTCATGCTTGGTGCCTGGGTAGTGGCCATTGGGGCTTTCTCCTTCGGGCTGGGCATGGTCAGCCCTCGGGTATCCGCAGCCATCTACACGGCTTACGTCATACGTGGCTTGCGCTACCTCATCCCCCTGGCCCTGTTTTTGGCTTTCTGGTTCCTGATGCAGGCCCGTTCCCTCTCCCGGGAAACTTGGAATCGTCTGCCCACACGATGCAAACTCACCGCGACACTGGGGCTGCTGTTCCCCTGGTGGCTGCTCGTACTCCTTCCCCTAAGTCGTTTCGTTCACAACCGCACCCTGGTCACGAGAATTGTGAACACCATTGCGGTGTACTACACCCCACCACAGGAAACCCTGGCCTGGGTACGGGCCTATTTGGTCAAAGCCGTGACCATCGCCCTGGATTGGTTGTTGGTGGAACAAATGGCCTTGATCACCGCGCTGATACTGGCCTGGCTGTGGTGGAAATACCGGCCCACCACCGAGGGATGGATTCGCCTGACCGCGCGCCTGGCTCAGATGGCCCTGCCGGTTTTGGTGCTCCTCTGGTACGCAAACCACGCCACGCAAGGCGGCGCTTTCTTGATGAAAGAGGGCGCGCGTTTCCTGCTGCGTGGCACGCCTTCCTGCGAAACCCCCCAACGCCTGGCCTACGCGTACGCTGTGCCCACCTTCGTGCCACCCAAAGAACGGGTTTTCACACCCATACCTTACCCGTGGGCCATTTCCTACGTGGGACTGCGGGAGATCCGGGGTGGTGTCGCGTTACGACCCAAAACCAAATCCATCCGCAGCGACGTCGCCGACCCGGAAACCCGCTGGAAGGAGTGGCTGAAACTGGCACATGCCTGGAAAGCCACTTACATGCTCACCGACGACATCCCGGTGGACATCGTCGCGGCCTCGCCCGAAGTGGAACTCCTGTGGGGGCAGGACACATGGGCGCTTGTGCGATTGCGCAAAGCCAAGTAAACTCCTGGAAACCGAACCCGAATGGCTGAAAACGCCAACCACGGAAGGTGGTGCACGATACCAGGTGCCGACCCTTCTTTGTGCTTCAATCAGGGGTGTGCCCATGACGGACAACCGGAGGGACGTGGTCATCGTGGGGGCTTCGGGGGCCGGATTGTTGACCGGTTACCTGCTGGCCCGCCAGGGGTACCGTGTAGGCGTGTACGAACAACAGCGCCGTTATCGGCCGCCACGGCGTACCCTCATCGTTACGTCCTCGCTGCGCCGTGTGCTTCCGGTGGATTTTTCCCCCGCGGTTTTGCACGCCACCCCCTGGATGACGGTGGCCACCCGCCGCCGCGAAGTCACCATCGAATTGCAGGAACCCGACTGGATTCTCGAGCGTTCCCGCCTTTTGCACCTGTTGCTGGAAAAGGCCCAGGAGGCCGGGTGCCGGGTGTACTTTGGGCATCGTTTCCTGGGACTGGAACGTGACCGGCAGCGGATCCTGGCCCGCTTTCAGCGTCCCCGTCGGAGCGACATCACCGTGGAAGTGGGCCGCGCGCTGGTGGGCGCGGACGGCGTGTTCAGCCAGGTGGCAGCGGCGGCCGGCCTGCCCCGCGCGCCCCACATCCCCATCATCCAGGCCGAAGTTTCGCTGCCGCCGGGGTGGGACCCACGGCGTACCCAGGTTTGGTTCTTTCCCCAAGACACCCGCTACTTCTTCTGGCTCATCCCCGAAGGGGAGGGCCGAGGCGTTCTGGGGCTGATGACCGACCACGGGGTCCATCCCCATCCCCCTATGAAACGCTTTCTGGAACGGTTGTCGCTGAAACCGCATCGCTTCCAGGGTGCGCGAGTGGCCTTGTACCATCCGCGGCTTCGCGCCTGGAAGCGACTGGGCCCTGTGGACCTCTTCCTGGTGGGCGATGCCGCGGGCCAGGTCAAGAACACCACGGTAGGTGGTACGGTCACGGGTTTTTGGGGTGCGCAGGCGGTGGCCCAGGCCCTTGCCCAGGGTGTGCCCTTTGCCAAGGCCGCCCGAGGCCTACACCGGGAACTCCTTCTCCACTGGTGGGTGCGCAAAGCCCTGCACGGCTTTTCCGAAGCCGGATACGATGCCCTGCTCCGCAGCCTGACGCCCGCCGTGCGCCAATTTCTGGAGCGACGCACCCGGGACGAAATGGCCCCGGCTCTGTGGAAACTGGTGGCCACCACCCCGGCCCTGTGGGCGTTGGCTCCCCACGTCTTGCGCAGCCTGGTGCAACCCACCCCAGGGCCGATTTTCCCCTCGTAAGGAGTGTTGCGGGTCTCTTTCAAAAACGCTGGCGTTGGGCTTTCGGGGCCTGCAAACGCCACGTGGGCAGACGCTTCCCCCTTTCGCCTGTTCGAGGCCAAGCGCGCCCTCGAGCAGGTGGCGATTTTCATGGTAAGATAAGAGAGACCGGGGCAGACCTACCAACCCCATCCCACCTTTCGGTTCGTGCTGCCCTTGCCTTTTCATCGTCGGCAAAGCAAACGTGGGTGTTGACCGCACCCGTCGCGCCATCCCATTCCTTCCGAGGAGGACAACGCATGACCTCTGCCACCACGGTCGAAAAACCGCGCCTTTGGACTTTCGGAAACCTCCAACTCACCCGTGACGATATTCTCCAGGATTATCGCCTCTCCTATCGTAGTCGGCAGGCCAGCCGCCTGGGCTACCGGGAAGTGATGCTGGGCAAGGCCCAGTTTGGCATCTTCGGCGACGGCAAAGAAGTGCCGCAGGTGGCCTGGGCCCATGCCTTCCAAAAGGGCGACTGGCGCTCGGGTTACTACCGAGACCAGACCATCATGATGGCCCTGGGCCTGCTGACGGTGGAGGGCTTTTTTGCCCAACTGTACGGCGACACCGATTTGCAAAGGGAACCGGCTTCGGGTGGCCGTCAAATGAACAACCACTTCGGTATGCGCCTGCTCAACCCCGACGGCACCTGGAAACCGCAGACGGAGCAGTACAACGTCGTCTCGGATGTTTCCCCCACCGGTTCTCAGATGCCCCGCACCGTAGGCCTGGCCTACGCGTCGAAACTCTACCGCGAATTGGACGAACTCAAACACCTGACCGAGTTTTCCCGCAACGGCAACGAAGTGGCCTGGGCCACCATCGGCAACGCCACCTGCGCCGAGGGTATGTTCTGGGAGGCGGTGAACGCCATCGGTGTGCTTCAGGTCCCTGCGGTGATCATCATCTGGGATGACGAATACGGCATTTCCGTTCCCAACAAATACCAAATCACCAAAGGCAACCTCTCCGAGGTGCTCAAAGGTTTCCAGCGGGAAGGGCCTGGCAAGCCGGGTTACGAGATTTTTACCGTGAAAGGCTGGGACTACCCTGCGCTGGTGGAAACCTTCCAAAAAGCCGCGCGGCTGGCCCGGGAGGAACACGTCCCCTGCATCATCCACGTGGTGGAATTGACCCAGCCTTCGGGCCACTCCACCTCGGGCAGCCACGAACGGTACAAATCCAAAGAACGACTGCAGTGGGAAGCGGAACACGACTGCCTGCGCCAGTTCCGCTTGTGGATTTTGCAGGAGGGCATTGCCACGGAAGAAGAACTCCAGGCCTTGGAAAAAGAAGAGGAACGCTACGTACGCAAAGCCATGAAGCAGGCCTGGGAGGCTTTCCTGGCGCCCCGCAAGCAAGAGGCCCAGGAATTGCGGGCCTTGCTGGAACAGGCGGCCACTTTCAGCCCCAAGCGGGAAGCCCTGTTGGCCCTTCGGGACGAACTGGACAAGCTGTCCATCCCCTTCCGCAAGGATACCTTGCCTATTGCCCGCCGGGCCCTCATGCTCCTCAAGGACGAACCGGCCACCCGCCGGATTGGACTGATTCAATGGCGCAAGAAAGTGGAAGAGGGTGGCCGACGGGATTACAGCACCTTCCTCTACAGCCCCTGGCCCAGCGCGGCCACCCGAGTGCCCGAAGTGCCGCCCCAATACGAACCCGACGCGCCCGAGGTGGCCGGTTACGAGGTGCTCAACAAGTTCTTCGACATCGTACTGGGCCGCGATCCGCGCGTCGTCGCCTTTGGCGAGGACGTAGGCAAACTGGGCGGGGTAAACCAGGCCTTCCGGGGTTTGCAGGCCAAATACGGTGAACTGCGGGTTTCGGACACCGGCATCCGGGAGGTCACCATCCTGGGGCAGGCCATCGGCCTGGCGCTGCGGGGCCTGCGCCCCATCGCGGAAATCCAGTACCTGGACTACCTGCTTTACGCGTTGCAAATCATGTCCGACGACCTGGCCACAGTGCTGTGGCGCTCCGCGGGTGGGCAGAAGGCGCCGGTCATCGTCCGCACCCGCGGGCATCGGCTGGTGGGGGTGTGGCATGCGGGCTCCCTCATGGCCGGGCTGATTCACCTGGTACGGGGTATGCACGTGCTGGTCCCCCGGGATATGACCCGCGCCGCGGGCTTCTACAACACCCTGCTCCAGGGGGACGAACCCGGGGTGGTGGTGGAAGTGCTCAACGGCTATCGGCTCAAAGAGAAGTTGCCCTCGAATCTGGGGGAATTCACCGTTCCCCTGGGTGTGCCGGAAATCCTGCGGCCCGGCCGCGACGTCACCCTGGTAACCTACGGCGCGCTGTGCCGTATCACCTTGCAGGCCGCGGAGGAACTGGCCAAGGTGGGCATCGACGCGGAAGTCATTGACGTGCAATCCCTGCTCCCCTTCGACGTCAAAGGCATCATCGTGGAATCCCTCAAGAAGACCAACCGGGTGGTGTTCATCGACGAAGACGTACCCGGCGGCACCACGGCTTACATGATGCAAGAGGTGCTGGAAAAGCAGGATGGCTACCAATGGCTGGATTCGCCACCGCTGACCATTCCGGCCCAGCCGCATCGCCCGGCCTACGGCTTCGACGGGGAGTATTTCTCCAAGCCCAACGCGGACGAAATCTTCTACAAGGTCTATCGCCTGTTCCACGAGTTGGACCCCAACCGTTATCCCCTTTTCTTCGAAGCCGACGACTCCTTCACCTGGAACTGACCTGGAGACGATGGGGACGGAGCCAACCGAAGGTGCCGTCCCCGTGGTTCATCGCGACCACAGGGCCAAATACTCGTAACAAGAATGGCGTTTTCGTTTTCACACCCTCGTTCAGGAGGTGAAGCATGACCGGGACCTTCGTACCTTCCGATGACGACCGCTTGTGGGCCGCCCTGGCCTGGGTGCCCGTAATCGGCTGGATTTTCGCCATCATCATCTTGCTTTCGGAAGAGCGTCGTCAGCGTACCTTTCAACGCTTCCACGCGGTGAACTCGCTGGCCTTCGGCGTAGCGGCGTGGGTGCTCAATATGGTCCTGGGGTTGACTGGCGTCGGCCTTCTCATCAGTTGCCCCATAAGCCTGGCCCTGCTCCTGTACCAGATTTACATGGCCGTGCAGGCTTACAACGGGCAGATGACCGAGGTGCCGGGCCTGACCCCATTGTTGCGTCAGCAAGGTTGGCTCTAAAGGGGGCATCCAAGCATCCAAGCCCTTTCGGGGCTTGATGGATGTGCCTTGACGAGCCTGAAGCCCTTCCCGCGACCGCGCGAAGGCTTCAAATGCAACACCAGGAAAACGCGCCGAGGGCACGACCTTCGGCGCGTTTTCCGTTTCTCCATCTCTCCCAGGCTTCGGAAGACCATTCCCTGGATACAATAACAACGAAGGCACACGTTTGAGAAAACCTCCTGACGCCAGCAGAACGGGCCTGGGCGTCAAAACCCATGCGCCTAAAGCCGATGTATGGGAAACACCGTTTTGGAAAGGGGCATCCAAAGCCTGCATCCCTGGGAGGTGCCTGATGGTTGAACGCTCCTACATCTACAATCGAAATCATTTTCGCCTGGACCCGGACCTGCCCGTGGTGTTGGACCGCTTCTGGCCCGCCTGGCGGGAGCACCAAAAGGCCTTGGACGATTTCGGCGACCTGGTCGGGCGCCGGGTGCTTCCCACGCTGGAGGTGGTGGATCGGCAGGGCGGTCCCGTGCTGGTCATGCACGATGTGGACGGAAACCGCATCGACCGGGCCTGGCTCTCGCCTGAGCACGCGGCTTTGCTCCAAGACTTGGCCTGGATGAACCGTCCGCCTTACGAAGGTCAGCCCTGGCAGTTCCACTTTGCCCTGGGCTACTTGCTGGCCGACCCCGGCCTGTATTGCACCCTCATTGTGACCAACCAGACCGCGTACGCGTTGCACAAATACGCGCCGGAACTGGCCCGCTGGAAGGAGGATTTGCTGCACGGCCGGGCTTGGGGCGCCACCTGGATGACGGAAACCCACGGCGGCAGCGACCTGGGTGCGAACAAAACCATCGCCCGGAAGGAGGGGGAGGTCTGGCGGCTTTACGGCGACCACAAGTACTTCGCCAGCAATGCCGGCATCGCGGACGCGGCCATCGTCACCGCCCGACCCGAAGGCGCGCGACCCGGCCCCAAGGGTCTGGCCCTCTTCTTCGTGCCCCGTCTGGACGGCCAGGGCCGTCTCAACTTCCGGGTGCGCCGTTTCAAAGAGAAACTGGCCACCCGCGCCGTGCCCACGGGCGAGGTGGAATTCCCCGGTAGCGAAGCCTACCTGGTGGGCAAACCCGACTGGGGGATTTACATCACCTTGGAGACTTTGACCGTCTCCCGGCTGGCCAACGCTGCGGGCGCCATGGGCCTGGGGCACAAGGCCCGCATGGAAGCGGTGCTGCGGGCCCAACATCGCACGGCTTTCGGGAAACGCCTGGAAGAGCATCCCCTCATGCGCTGGGATTTGGTGGACATGGCCGTGCGCCAGGCCGGTGGGCTGGCCCTGGTCTTCCGCGCGGTGGAAGCCTTTCAAAAAGCCTGGCACGAAAGGCCGCCCTATTCCCCCGCGTATCATTACGCCCGGTTCCTCTCCCATCTGACCAAAAACCGGACCGCGGACCACGCCATTGCCGTCACCCACCGGGCCATGGAAGTCTTCGGGGGGCTGGGTTTTTTGGAGGACTACCCCATCGCGCGGCTGCATCGGGAAGCCCTGGTGCTCTCCATCTGGGAGGGGACCAGCAACATCCAGGCCCTGGACCTGCTGGAGGTCATGCAGCGCAAACAGGCCCATGAGCCTTTCGTTGAAGAAATGACGGCCCACCTGGAAGCCGCGGCTACCCGAGAAGCCCTGCTGGCTTTGGACGTGCTCCACAAGACCCTGAGCACATGGTTCCGCCTGGAAGGCCAGGCGGCCCAATGGGTATCCAAGGACATGCTCACCCGCCTGGCCGATGTGGCCCAGGTGGCCTTGTTGTATTCGCTGGCGGAAAAGGGCGGGGAACGTTTCGCGCAACTGGCCGCGCTGTATGCCCGACGCTTCCTGGCCCATGAGCCGTATCCCGAATGGGCTATGAAGCATCTCGACTTGTGGCGTTTGGCGGAGGAGTAGATTTCTCCCGCGCGGTCAGGTCGGGCGGCAGGTCCAGGCGTACCGGAATGGGGCCTACCGGTTCGATGGTCTGGTGGGTGACTCGAAAGCGGTGGGCATACACTTCCACCCCCTGGGCATGGGCCTCGCGCAATGCCTGGGGAAAATGGGGGTCCGCGGGGTGAGGGGAAAAGACGCGCGCGTCGGGTCGTTGCACGATGAACACCACCACCCCCCGGTCCCCGGCCCGCACCTTTTCGGCCAGGCAACGCAGATGTCGGCGCCCGCGCGCGGTGGGCGCATCGGGGAAGTAGGCCACCCCGTCTTCCACCCAGGTCACCGATTTGGTCTCCACCCACACCCGCGCTCCTCGGGGGCCTTCCAGGAGTGCGTCCAGCCGACCATGGCCGCAGGCAGGCTCGCGTACCACCTTCCAGCCCGGCGCGTAGGGCAGCCACGGCAACTGACCGGCCCGCCAGGCTTCCAGGAAGAGATTCGTAGGCAGCCGGGCATCCACGGAGACCAACAGCCCGTCCAGGTCCACCAGCACCAGGTCGTAGGGTGTTTTGCGGTGCTTACCCGGCCGGGGCATCAGGTACACCCGCCGACCGGGATGCAGCAACTCCAGCAAGCGCCCGGAGTTGGGAAGATGCGCGGGCGTGGGACGGCCTTCCACCTCGACCTGTACACGAAAACGGTTCTCACGCGTCAGAAATCGTCCTGGTACCAACGCGGGGAGTTCCATGATGCCACCTCCGGTTTCGGTATAATAGTACCCGAACCTGCCTGCCACATGGCATCCCTGCCCAGGAGGTGCATCCATGACGGTCAAACTCACCTGGTACGGCCATGCCACGCTGGGCCTGGAAGTGGATGGCTACAAGATTCTGGTGGACCCCTTCTTCACCGGAAATCCGGCAGCCAGCACCACCGCGGACGCGGTGAAGGCCGACTTCATTCTGGTCAGCCACGGCCACGGCGACCACGTGGGCGACACCGTGGCCATCGCCAAGCGCACGGGAGCGCTGGTCATTGCCAACTTCGAAATCACCAACTGGTTGCAACAACAGGGCGTGGAGAAGGTGCATCCGCAGCATATCGGCGGCGGATACCACCACCCCTTTGGGTACCTGAAACTCACCTTCGCCATCCACGGCTCCGGGCTGCCCGATGGTTCCTACGGCGGCAACCCGGCCGGCTTCCTGCTCACCACCAAGGACGGCAAGAAAATCTACATGGCCCAGGATACCGGCCTCTTCGGCGACATGAAACTCATCGGCGACGAAGGCATCGACCTGGCCGTGTTGCCCATCGGTGACAACTTCACCATGGGTCCCGAGGACGCGCTGCGCGCGGTGAAACTCCTGCGGCCCAAACACGTCATCCCCATCCACTACAACACCTGGCCCTTGATTGCCCAGGACCCCCACGCCTGGGCACGGCGTGTCGAGGCCGAAACCGAGGCCAAGGTACACGTGTTGAAGCCGGGCGACACCTTCGAACTGGCCTGACACCGCGCGCCGGGGCCGTTTGGGTCCCGGCGCCTTTTTCTTACGAAAAGAACGAAATGACTTTTACAACCAATCAAACCCTTCTGGGTTTTTAAGGAATGCCCCGACAAAGCGTCCCTCGGCGAAAAGGTGTGTACGTGTTCTCCTGCTTTGACCGCCTGACACAGGGAAAAGGCTTGCCGCATTCCTGGGGCCGTTGCTTGGTTCGCCGTTGAGAAACGTGCCCGCCGTACCTCCTGGGGTGCGAAGGATTGGGGCAGGTTTTTTGCATTCCGTATGGGAGGCTTCCAAGATGTTTCAACGAGGTTTCCGGTACAACCTGAACCGAAGCACCCTGAAACCCGGGGAAACCCAACTGGTGGTGGAGCACGTCACCCTGCACTTTCGCGGGGTGACCGCGCTGGCCGGTGTAAGCCTGCAAGTGCGCCAGAGCGAAATCCTGGCCATTATTGGTCCCAACGGTGCGGGTAAAACCAGTTTGCTCAACGTCATCAGCGGGCGTTACCGACCGCAAGAGGGGCAGGTGTTGTTCTACAACCACGGCAAAACCTACGAGCTCACCAAAATGAAGCCGCATCAAATTGCCCAGGTGGGCGTGGCCCGCACCTTTCAAAACATCGAACTTTACAAGCACATGACCGTGCTGGACAACCTGCTGGCCGGCGCCCACATCCACATGAAGGCCAATTTGCTCCAGGCCATGGTGTACTGGGGTCCGGCCCAGCGGGAACAGATGGAGATGCGCGACTTTGTGGAAGACATCATCGACTTCCTGGAAATCGAAGACATCCGCCACAAAGTCGTGGGAACCCTCCCCTACGGTTTGCAAAAACGGGTGGAACTGGGCCGCGCTCTGGCCCTGCGGCCTGCGATTTTGCTCTTGGACGAACCCATGGCCGGCATGAACACCGAAGAAAAGGCCGACATGGCCCGTTTCATCCTGGACATCTACGAGGAATACGGCATCACCATCGTGCTCATCGAGCACGACATGGGCGTGGTCATGGACATCAGCGACCGGGTGGTGGTGCTCAACTTCGGCCAGAAAATCGCGGAAGGCACACCCGAGGAAATCCGCACCCATCCCGCGGTCATCGAAGCCTACCTGGGCCAGGCCATTTGAGAAGATGGTGGAAAACCCGAAGGGTTTTCGGAGAACAGGCGCATTCCTCTGAAGCATCCGAGGAGCGGAGCGCATGACGGTATCCACCCGCATTCGTTTTACCTACCGGGATTACAAAAGCATCCCCGAAACCGACCCGCGGCGCTTCGAACTCCTGGACGGAGAACTGGTCATAGTTCCTGCGCCTTCCGTATCGCACCAGCGAGTCGTTCGCAATTTGACTTATTTGTTGTGGTCCTTCGTTCGCCGTCATCGTTTGGGATGGGTTTTCGCTTCGCCCATTGACGTGGTTTTGGAGAAGGACGAAGAGGAAGTGGATGTCGTCCAACCCGATGTCCTCTTCATCTCCCGCGAACGGGGCCACATCATGCATCACGACGAAATTCGCGGCGCGCCCGATTTGGTGGTGGAGGTACTTTCCCCGGCCACCGAAGCCCGAGACCGGGGGTACAAGCGCACTTTGTACGCCCGCCACGGGGTGAAGGAATATTGGTTGGTGGACCCGGAAAAGCAAACCCTGGAAGTGTACACCCTGACCCCGCGCGGGCTGGAACTCACGGCCCGGTACCAAAGCGGACAAAAGGCCCGTTCGCCCTTGTTGGGCCTGGAATTTCCCGCGGACCAAATCTTTGCCGAGTGGTAGGAGGAAGCCGTGGTGGACATGGTGCAGCACCCGCAAACCCTTCCCCAATACCTGTACGCCCATGCCCAAAAGCACCCGGACCGGGTGGCTTTGCGGGAGCGTCTGTACGGCATTTGGCAGGAAATCACCTGGGGACAGTTCTACCAAGGCGTCAAGCACTTCGCCCTGGGTCTGCACACCCTGGGGATGAAGCCCGAAGACACGGTGGCCATCATCGGCGAGAACCGGCCCGAATGGGTCATCGCGGAACTGGCCGCCCAGGCGCTGGGGGCCAAATCCGTGGGTATTTACCAGGATTCCATCGCGTCGGAAGTGGAGGACATCGCCACCCGCGCGGACGCCACCTTCATCGTGGCCGAAGACCAGGAACAGGTGGACAAAATCGTGGAAATCTGGCCCTCGCTGGAAGGTAAAGTGCATCGGGTCGTTTACTACGATCCCAAGGGCCTGCGGGGCTACAATCAGCCTTACCTGATGAGTTTCCACGAGGTTCTGGAGCGCGGGCGCGCCTTCGAAAAAGAACACCCCGGTTGGTTCGAGGAAAAACTGGCCCAGGGGCGGGCCGAAGACATCGCCATCCTCTCCACCACTTCGGGCACCACCGCGCGGCCCAAACTGGCCATGCTCACCCACAAAAATTTGCTCAGCATGGCCAAAAACCTCATGGCCGTGGACCCGCTGGAACCCGACGACGAGTACGTGTCCTTCCTGCCTCTGGCCTGGATTGGCGAACAAATGATGACCGTGGCCTGTGGGCTGTACATCGGGTTCAAAGTCAACTTCCCGGAGCGGCCCGAAACCGTGCAACACGATTTGCGGGAAATCGGCCCGCAGGTCATGTTCAGTCCGCCCCGCATCTGGGAAAGCCTGGTCAGCCAGGTGCAGGTGAAAATCGAAGACACCACGCCTTTGAAACGCTGGTTTTTCAACTGGGCATTGCCCATCGGCTATGAAATGGCCGATACCCGTTTTGCCAAAAAGCAGCCTTCCCTGGGGTTGCGCATCAAGTATTTCCTGGCCGATTGGCTGGTCTTCCAGCAAATCAAGGACCAGTTGGGCCTGCGTCACCTGAAGCGGGCCTATACCGGCGGCGCGGCCCTGGGGCCGGATGTGTTCCGCTTCTTCCACGCGCTGGGTGTGAACCTGAAGCAAATCTACGGCCAGACGGAAATCAGCGGTATCGCGGTGTTGCACCGGGACGGCGACATCAAATTCCAGACGGTGGGCCTGCCCATCCCCGAAACGGAGGTGAAAATCGACGAGGCCACCGGGGAAATCCTCATGCGCTCGCCCGCGGTGATGCTGGGTTACTACAAGAACCCCGATGCCACCAAAGAGGCCATCGACGAAGAGGGCTGGTTGCATTCTGGCGATGCCGGCTACTTCGACGAAGACGGGCACCTCATCGTCATCGACCGGGCCAAGGACGTGATGACCCTGGCCGACGGCACCAAGTTCAGCCCGCAATTCATCGAGAACAAACTCAAGTTCAGTCCCTACATTCGCGAGGCCGTGGTCTTCGGCGGCGGCGACCTGCCCTTCGTCACCGCGTTCATCAACATCGATTTCGCCAACGTGGGCAAGTGGGCCGAAAACCGGCAACTGCCTTACACCACCTACACCGACCTTTCCCAAAAACCCGAGGTGTATGCGCTCATCAAAGAACATGTGCGTCGGGTGAACCAGGACTTGCCGCCCGCGGCCCGCATCCGCCGCTTCCTGCTGCTGCACAAGGAACTGGACGCGGACGACGCGGAACTCACCCGCACCCGTAAGGTGCGGCGCCGCCTGATTCGCGAACGCTACAAGCGGCTCATCCAGGCCATGTACGGCGACTCGCCCACGGTGGAGGTGGAAACCACCATCGTGTACCAGGACGGCACCACCGCCACCATCCGCACCGACCTGCGCATCGAGCGTATGGAGGAAGAAGAACCCGTACCCGCTTGAAAGGAAGGCTTCCCATGACCATGACCCAAGTGGCCGCACCGGCATCCCTTTCTTCCCCGTCCAAGAAGCGTGTGAGCCTGGAGGAATTCTTCCGGGCCACCATGGGTCAATGGGCCGAATGGGTGGATGGCGAGGTGATTGAGATGACGCCAGTGACCGTCTTTCACGCGCGCTTATTGCGGTTTTTGCTTTCGGTCCTGCAAGGCTGGGTGGCCTTTCGGGACATGGGCGAAGTTTTTTCAGAGCCCTTCGTCATGCGGCTGGAACGTTCGGTGCGCTCGCCCGATGTCATGGTGGTCCGAAAGGAGCACCTGGACCGGCTCACCGAGACGCATCTGGAGGGTCCCGCCGACCTGGTGGTGGAAATCGTTTCCCCGGAAAGCGTACGGCGAGATTACGAAGAGAAGTACCACGAGTACGCGCGGGCCGGGGTGCCCGAATACTGGATTGTGGACCCGGCTCATAAGGTGGTCACCGCCTTTACCCTGGCCGAGCCGGGCCGGTATCAGGTGCTCTTCGAGGGCCACGAAGGCCGGCTGGAAAGCAAGGTGCTGCCGGGTTTCTGGATGCAGGTGACGTGGCTCTGGCAGCGCCCCCTGCCGCCGGCCCATCGGGTGTTGCGGGAAATCGGCGGCGAGGCTTACCTGCGCTGGTTGCTGGCCGAGGAAACCCCGACCCCGGGTGAGGGAAAAGCAGGGAAATCCACAACGAACCAACCCTCAACCAATCGCTGACCGCTGACTGCCGACCGCTATCCGTGGAGGCTGGCCCGATGGAAACCTTCATCCACCTGACCGTCGCCGGATTGACCAACGGCATGATTCTGGCCCTGGCTGCATTGGGGTTCGTGCTCATTTACAAAGCCACGGACGTCATCAACTTCGCCCAGGGCGAGTTTCTCATGGTGGGTGCGTACCTGATTTACGCCTTTATCGTGCAGTTCGGCATGCCCTGGACGGTGAGCGTGGTTCTGACCCTGGCGCTGGCCGTGGTCATCGGCGTGGTGGTGGAGCGATTCGTGCTCCGGCCCCTTATCGGCGAGCCCATCATCTCCATCATCATGGTGACCATCGGCCTGAGCAGCCTGATGCGGGCCATTGTGAGCATGATTTGGGGCAACCAACCCAAAGCCATGCCGCCTTTCATTCCGTCTCAACCCGTTCGGTTAGGCCCGGCCGTGGTCACTGCGGACCGGCTGTGGGCCATCGCTGTGGCGGTGCTCATGTTGGTGCTGTTTGCCCTGTTCTTCCGCTATTACAAGGAAGGCATTGCCATGCGCGCGGTGGCCGACGACCAGCAGGCGGCCATGAGCATGGGCATCAGTGTGCGGCGGATTTTCGCCTGGGCCTGGTCCATTTCGGCCATGGTGGCCGCGGTGGCTGGCGCGCTGGTGGCCAACATCGTGGGTGTGGGCCCCGAACTGGCCGGGTTCGGCTTGCGGGTGTTTCCGGTGGTCATCCTGGGCGGGCTGGATTCCATTCCCGGCGCGCTCCTGGGCGGCATCATCATCGGCCTCATCGAGAGTTACGTGGGCGGCTACGTGGGCCACGGCCTGCACCAGGTGATTGCCTTCGTGGTGCTGGTGCTCATCCTCATGGTGAAACCTTATGGCCTCTTCGGCCAGGAACGCATCGAACGGGTGTGATTGGGGAGCAGATAGCGGATAGCGGATAGCCGTTGGCCGTTCGCTGTTCGTGAAACGATGAACTGGACTACCGTCTACTGTTCACTGACCACTGTCCACTGTTCACTGACCACTGACCCCTGACGGAGGAGCCATGGATTCGGGCGTCTTTTTCACCACGTACGAAGCCGATATGGCCCTGCGGCGGAAGCCCCTGGAAAAGTTGCGGTTGGGGCTGTTCATCGCCTTTGTACTGGTCTTTCCCTTCGTGGCCGGTACCTATCCTACTTTTCTCATGAACCAAATCGGTATTGCCACCATCGGCGCGTTGGGGTTGAACCTGCTGGTGGGGTACACCGGCCAGATCAGCCTGGGGCAGGGTGCTTTTCTGGCCGTGGGTGCCTACACCGCGGGCATCCTCACGGCCAAGTTGGGCGTGCCCTGGTATTTGACGCTGGTCATTGCGCCGCTGTTCACCGCGCTGGTGGGTGCGGTGTTCGGTATCCCTTCCCTGCGCCTCAAAGGGCTTTATCTGGCCATTGCCACCCTGGCCGCGCAGGAAATCATCATCTGGGTGGTCACCCACTGGGATAGCGTGACCGGCGGCGTGCACGCCCTGGTGGTACCGCCTCCCACCCTGTTCGGCATGCCTTTGAATCGCGATTTCCGCTTCTATTGGATTATCTGGGCTTGTGTGGGCTTCACCGCGCTGACCATGGCCAACCTGCTCCGTACCCACTACGGGCGGGCCTTCGTGGCCATTCGGGACCACGACATCGCCGCGGAAATCATGGGCATCGACCTGTTCAAGTACAAACTGCTGGCTTTTGGCCTGTCCTCCTTCTACGTGGGACTGGCCGGTGCGCTCCTGGCCCACTGGCGCAGCATCGTTACCTGGGAGCGCTTCACCATCGAGGTTTCGGTGCTCTACCTGGCCATGATCATCATCGGCGGCTTGGGTTCCATCGCCGGCTCCCTGTACGGCGCAGCCTTCATGACTTTGCTGCCCGCAGTGCTCAACAACCTGGGCATGGCCTTCAAAGACACCCTGCCCTGGCTGGAGGAGGCCATCCCCTACATCCAGCAGGCTTCCTTTGGTCTCATCATCATCCTGTTCCTCATCCTGGAACCGCGCGGGCTGAACAAGTTGTGGCAGGACATCAAGAACTATTTCAAGTTGTGGCCCTTCAGTTATTAGTGGTCAGCCGTCAGTGGTCAGCCGTCAGCG
The DNA here is from genome assembly GCA_026996855.1 of Anaerolineales bacterium. Classification (GTDB taxonomy): domain Bacteria; phylum Chloroflexota; class Anaerolineae; order Anaerolineales; family DRMV01; genus S139-71. The sequence continues at coordinate 27,060 of JALWJZ010000066.1, read as the reverse complement.
GTCGGCTGTCAGCAGTTGGTGCGTCGTCCGCCGTTCAAAGGTAACGGAGGGTCCCATCCGATGAAGGCGTTCGCCGTTTCCCGTTGGTCAAATTCCCCTTCGAGGAGGTGCTGTATGTGGCGTAAGGTGTTTTGGGTGTTGATGGCCGTGTTCGTGCTGGCTCTGGCCGCAGGGTGCAAAAAGGAAGCCGCGCCCGCGGAGGCCGGGCCCATCAAGATTGGCGCCATTTTCGACCTGACCGGCCCCACTTCCGACGTGGGCACCCCCTACGCGGAAGGCATCAAGGCCTACGTGGAATGGCTGAATGCCAAGGGCGGCATCAACGGACGCCAAATCGAACTGCTCTCGTCGGACTACGGTTATAAGGTGGATGTGGCCGAACAGTTGTATTCCCAGTTCGTGCAGCAGGGCATCGTGGCTTTCCAGGGCTGGGGCACCGGCGATACCGAGGCCCTGCGCTCCCGCATCGCCGCGGACCAGATTCCCTTCATGTCCGCCTCTTACTCCCACGTGTTGGGTAATCCCAAGGAAGCGCCCTACAACTTCCTGGTGGGCACCACCTATTCCCACCAGGCCGTGATTGCCTTGCAATGGATTATGGACGACTGGAAGGCCAAGGGCAACGAAGGTATGCCCAAGGTGGCCATCGTGCATCACGACAGCCCCTTCGGCCGCTCCCCCGTAGCCGATGCCACGGAATTCGGCAAACAAAACGGCATCGAGGTCAAAGCCTGGGCCATGCCCAAAGGCGCTACGGACTATACCGCGGAACTGGCCCAGATTCAGGACTTCGGCGCTTCGTACATCATCATCCACACCGTATCCAGCCCGGCCGCTGTGTTCGTGAAGAACATCCGCGACCAGGGCCTTTCCGATAAATTCACCGTCATCAACCTGAACTGGTGCTCGGACGAACTCTTCATCGAACTGGCCGGCGATGCCGCGGAAGGCGTGTACATGGTGCAGCCCTTCACCCCGCCCAGCAGCCCGGTGGAGGCCCACAAGGCCATGGACGAATTCCTGAAGGGCAAAGGTTCCAGCCTGGCCGAAAAAGGCCTGCACTTCGCCCAGGGCTGGACCACCATGGACATCATGGTCGCGGGCATCCAGAAGGTCATCGAGCAGGGCCAAGAGGTGACCGGTCCCAACATCAAGGCCGCCCTGGAAACGCTGAAGGACTACGACACCGGCGGTATGACGTATCCCATCACCTTCACCCCGGATGACCACTGGGGCAACAAGGGCACCCACATCTACGTGGTCGAAAACGGCCAGATGAAGCGGGTCACCCAGGACTTCATCAAAGCGGCGTATCCGTGAGCGCGTCGGGGTGTGCGGTCCTCGGGGCCGCACACCCTTTCTCCCCATCCCATCCGGTGAGGTGGAACCATGCCCGAACCCAACGGCCAACCCCTGTTGCAATTGAACAACATCGAGGTGATTTATGACCGGGTCATCCTGGTGCTTAAGGGCCTCTCCCTGGAGGTGCACAAAGGGCAAATCGTCGCCCTTTTGGGTGCCAACGGCGCGGGCAAAACCACCACCCTCAAGGCCATCTCAGGTTTGCTCAAACCCGAGCGGGGCGAGGTCACCGACGGCAGCATCCTATACAACGGCGAGCCCATTCAGAATCAATATCCCGAAGACATCGTGCGCAAGGGTATCTTTCAGGTCATGGAAGGGCGGCGCATTTTCGAGCACCTGACGGTGGAAGAAAACCTGCTGGTGGGCGCGTACACCCGCCGGGACCGCCATAACATCCGCAAGGACATGGACATGGTGTACGCCTATTTCCCCCGCCTGAAAGAGCGCCGGCATCAGGTAGCCGGGTACCTCTCCGGCGGCGAGCAGCAAATGCTGGCCATTGGCCGGGCGCTCATGGCCCGGCCTCGCTTGATGTTGCTGGACGAGCCTTCCCTGGGGTTGGCCCCCTTACTGGTTATGGAAATCTTCAATATCATCAAGCGCATCAACCAGGAACAGGGCACCACCATTTTGCTGGTGGAACAAAACGCCAACATCGCGTTGCAAATCGCGGATTATGCGTACATCATGGAAAACGGGCGGGTGGTTCTGGACGGAACGCCCGAGGTGCTACGGGAAAACCCCGACGTGCGGGAGTTCTACCTGGGCCTGACCGAGGTTGGGAAGCGCAAATCGTACCGGGAAGTCAAGCACTACAAGCGCCGTAAGCGGTGGTTGACGTAGCGCTTTCTTCCATCATCTCATCAATCCAACCCAAAGGGAACGTCTCGGATTGGGCGTGGGCGTTCCCTTTTTGTTTGCTGAGCGCCGCGGCTAAAACTCCAAAAGGAGTTGGGATAAGGCTTCCAGAAGCACCTCCTCCTGTTCGGGGAACACGGTGCGGGGGTCCAACAAAACCGCGTCGTCCTCCACCCGGGCCAGGATGGGCGGCTCTTGCGCTCGCAATCGCGCAACGAAGGCCTTGAGCCGCCTGGGGCGCAAAGCCAATACATAGGTGGGCAGTTCCGCGGCAGGCAGGCTGCCGCCGCCGATGGTGGAAACCGAAGGTTGCACCTCACCCACACCCAGGCGCGCCCGCCATGCTTCGGCCCGTTCGCGAAGTTGCTCCGGGTCCGCTGCGACCATCCGCCACAGGGGCAGCGCCTGGGCTGCGTCCTCCCGGGCGTAGATGCGCAAGGTGGCTTCCAGCGCAGCCAGGCTCAACTTGTCCGGCCGCAAGGCCCGGTACAGAGGATGCTTCCGCAGTTTGGCCACCAGGGCCTTCCGCCCGACTACGATGCCGGCCTGCGGTCCGCCCAGGAGTTTGTCGCCGGAGAAAGCCACCAGGTCCGCGCCGGCGGCCAGGCACCCCGGCACCGTGGGCTCGTAGGGCAGGCCGAAGGCCCGGGTGTCCAGCAGCGCCCCGGAACCCACATCGGCCACCAGAGGCACGTCGTGTGCTTGGGCCAGGCGGGCCAGTTCGTCCAGCCCCGGCTCGCTGTGGAAGCCCACGATGCGGAAGTTGGAGCGATGCACCCACAAGAGCAAAGCAATGGGCTGTTCGGCCAGGGCCCGGCTGTAGTCTTCCAGGTGTACCCGGTTGGTGGTGCCCACCTCCACCAGTTTGGCCCCGCTCTGGGCCAGGATGTCGGGGATGCGGAAGCGCCCGCCGATTTCCACCAACTGGCTGCGGGCGATGAGTACCCGCCGACGCCGGGCCAGCGCCTGCAAAATCAGCAGCATCGCCGCGGCGTTGTTGTTCACCACCAGGGCGTCGTCCGCACCGGTCAGGTCTTGCAGCAAGGGGACCACATGGTCCTGGCGAGAGCCGCGTCGTCCGCGGTTCAGGTCGTACTCCAGGTTGGAATACCCGGATGCCACCTGCACCATGGCCTCCAGCGCTTCCCGGCTCAAGGGTGCCCGGCCCAGGTTGGTGTGCAGAATCACCCCCGTGGCGTTGATGACCGGGCGCAGCGAAGGCCGGGCCATGCGTTCCAGTCGGCGCACCAGAATCTGCACGAAGCCCTCCAGGGGCGGCGGAGCCTGCCCTGCTCGAACTCGGTCGCGGGCCTCGGTCACCACCTGCCGGGCCGCCTTCACCGCACGAGCATGGCCCACCCGGGCTACCCAGGGCTGCACCTGTGGATGGGTGATGAGCCGATGCACACTGGGAAGGCCGCGCAACGCGGTCATGGGGCTTCGTATTCCTCTTCCTCGGAAACCCTGGGGAACTCGCCGAAACGTTTACGGAAGAAATACCAGATGTTGCGCTGATGCAACTGGGGCGCCAGACCACCCAACAGGGCCGGGCTTTTTCCGCATTTTTCCACGGTTATCTTGCGCAGATAATCGCCGGGGTACTTCCGCCGGGCGGAATACCGCACGTATTTTCGTACCTGGGAGATGTAATGCAAATTCTCCTCGATGGCTTGCTGAATCTCCCCGCGCAGGACCACCGGGCCGTGGCCGGGAATCAAATTTTCCAGAGGGAACTTGGCAATGGTCTTCAGGCTTCGCACCAGGTCGTCTACATCCCCTTCGGTGAAGGTGGGTAAAGGCATGAAAGCATCGCCAGCGAAGAGGACCCTGTCTTCCTCCACCAGCACGCCGATGCCGTCGTCGGTGTGACCGGGAAGGGGAAAGAGGCGCAAAAGGAGTTTTGGACCCATGCGAATTTGCAGTTCCCCTTCGTCCAGCGTCATATGGGGCAAAATAAGGCGCACCCGCTGGTACGCGGGTTCTTCCTGGCGCACTTGTTGCAAGGCTTCCTGGCCCACGGTGGCTAGTTTTTGACGGCATTTGGAATGGGCCAGCACCAAAGCCCCAGGGAAGAAGAAGGCCCCCCAGGCATGGTCGGCGTGATAGTGCGTCAGAACCACGTACCGCACCGGCACTTGCAGCTCCCGGGCGATGAACTCCCGCATAGCCCGGGTCTCTTGCGGAAGGGCCAGGGTATCGACGACCACGGCCCATTGCGGCCCGACCACCACCCCGGCATTTACTTGCGCATAAATTTCGCTCTGGAAAAGATGGACGTGCTCCGAGATACGTTCATGCAGAACCATGTTCCCCACCACCTTCTGGCAAAAGCCAAAGGCTTACCGTGTTTTCACAACATAACACACACTTAAGCCATTGTCAATGAAAGCAAATAATTAGCCCAAAACAGCGAGAGGGTGTACACGAATCTTTCGCGAAATTCGTGTACACCCTCTCCGATGCCCAACGCAACAGGACGAAACGATGTCGTCCGCGCTTGCGTCTGTGGAACCACCCGTTGAGGATTTCCCCATTATTTCGGATGATTCGGTTGCGGCTCCAGCCAATCGGCCAGGCGGCACAACCAGGCGGGCCTGTCCGGCCCGCACAGGGCTTCCTGCCACGAATCCGGGAGTTGGCCCAGGAGATGCTGATAAGGCGCCACCACTTCTTGCAAACCAACGAAAGGCTCGTGCAATTCCGTTTCCTTCAGGGGGATGGCCACGGGCACGTTCAAATGAATGGGGATGCGGGTATCCACGGGAATGGTCACCCGAACCGGCACCGTCAGGCGCAGACGCACGGGCAGGGATACGCCTGCCGGCAGGACGATGTCCGCCGGTGCATTGCGGATGAGCAGCCCTCCCGTGCTCAAATACCGCACTTCCGCTCCGGAAAGGAACACCTCTTCGGTCAGAACCACCTCGGTTTCCGTTTCGATGGGCAAATCGAAGGCCACAGGCAGGTCGAATTTCACCGGGATGGTGTCTTCCACTACCACCGTGGTGCGGATCACGGCTTCGTCCATGGCCTGGAAGTTGGCGGCCAGACCGCCCAAGAGTTGGTCCTCCACCACGGCTTTGATGGCAAACAGATGCCGGGCCAGTACCACCAGGGCGACCAGCAGCACGATGTTGAGGCTCATGGACACCAAAGCGGCCACGGTCCAAAAGGCCTCGGGCAGACGGCCGCGCCACAGGAAGAATCGATACCACCACGGACGGGAGGATGGACGGCGCGGCTCCTCGGGCGGGGGAAAGTTCGCCGAAGAGCGGGGTATCTCCTCGGCAACGGGTGTCGTCTCCTGGGGGCTTTCCGACGAAACCCAAAGCAAAGGAAGTACGGGGAACATAGGCTGCCTCCACATACCGAAACCCCAAAGGTATTTTCATTCCTATTTTACGCCTCTCCGGATGAGAATTTTATGAAGAAATGGCCTTCACCGACCGGGAACCCAGGGGTTCGTCCCTGGGAAGAACCTGTATAATGGATGTGACGCCGGTTTCCCCAGAGCCAACCCTGGGGTCCTGTTTTTATATGGGGTCGTGTTTTTACGTCGTGGGAACACGAGGGCCATTCCAGGAACCTGTATGGAGCGGTATTTTCCCACAGGAGGATGACACTCCGATGCGACGCGAAATTTTGACCTGGGCCGACGTGGACAAACTGATCGACCATCTCATCCCTCAATTCGACGTCGAATTTGACGCCATGGTCATCATTACACGCGGGGGATTGGTACCCGGCGGCATACTGGCCGAAGCCCTGGGGTTGTTGCATATCCTCACCGCGGCGGTGGATTTTCCCACCGAACTGGAAATGGAGCAGGCCAAGCTGGTGGCCTGGCCCAAATTCCTCCAATTCCCCGAGGACCATCTGCTCGCCGGGCGTAAGACCCTCATCGTGGACGACGTTTGGGGTTCGGGCCGTACCATGACCGCGGTGCGGGCACGGGTGGCTGCGGCTGGCGGGGAGCCGTATACCTGTGTCCTGCACTTCAACCCGTATCGCAACCTGTTTGGCACCCTGCGGCCCGATTACTACGCGGCCATTACCGACGCGTACATCGTATATCCCTGGGAAATTTCCCGAGGCCCGGACCGGGTGGTGCTGGATTTCCCACCGGGTTTGGGATAAAAAACGGGGCAACCCTGCAAGGGGTTGCCCTTTTACCTATCAGAGCGGGCGACGGGATTCGAACCCGCGCATGGCGGCTTGGGAAGCCGCTGCCTTACCACTTGGCTACGCCCGCGTGAGGCGTTACCAATTATAAGAAGGGCGGCAAAGCCATGTCAAGCCCCGGCAAACCCCTTTACCACAAGCATTTGAGCGTGCTGGTGCTGGCGGGGGGGCAATCCCGGCGCATGGGCCGGGACAAAGCCCTGCTCCCCATGGCCGGGCGGCCGCTTATCGCCTGGGTGGTGGAGCGGCTCCGGCCCATCGCCCGGGAGGTGCTGGTGGTCAGCCGGTGGCCCCACACCTATGCCTTCGTAGGCGTGGCCTGCGTACCCGATGTCCTCCCCGGTGAAGGCCCCCTGGCGGGGCTGTGGTCCGGCGCGTTGGTGGCTGCCGGTCGATATGTGGCCCCCGTGGCCTGCGACATGCCCTTCGTCAACCCCGGACTGTTGACGGGCATGGCCCGCTATCTGGAGGAAAACAGCCATCTGGACGGTATCGTACCCGTAGAAGAAGGGCGAGAGCACCCCCTGCACGGTGTATACCGCCGCGAAGCCCTGCTTCGGGCTGGCGCGCGGGTTCTGACGGCAGGCAAACGGGCCTTTCGCCACTTGTGGCCCCATTTGTCCATCGCCCGCTGGGACCGGGACCAATGGCAACGTTGGGAACCGGAAGGCCGCGCCTTTTGGAATGTGAACACGCCCGAAGAGTGGCAACGTCTTCAAGGCGAAGTGAATGCATCCTCGTAATCCAAATTTTTGCGGGAGGGGACCCATGGCTTCATCGAATACCCATCCACCCCATATCCAGGAAATGCTCCGCAATCGCCAGCGGGACGAAATCACCGAATACCACATCTACCGCAAACTGGCCGAACACCTTTCCGAGGGCAACAACCGCCGCGTATTGATGCGCATCGCGGAGATGGAAAAACGCCATTACGATACCTGGAAACAATACAGCGGACGGGAGGTTCCGCCCAGCCGCCTCAAAATCGCGCTATATACCACCCTGGCCCGCCTGTTCGGCATCACCTTTGCCTTGCGCCTGATGGAGATGGGGGAAGAGAAGGCCCAGGAAGAATACCGTCGGCTGGCCGATTACTTCCCCGAAGCCAGTCAGGTCTTGCAGGAAGAAATGGAGCATGAAGACGCGCTCATGGCCTTGATTAACGAAGAGGTACTGGCCTATTTGGGTTCGGTGGTGCTGGGCCTGAACGACGCGCTGGTGGAACTGACCGGCGCGCTGGCCGGGCTGACCTTTGCCCTACAAAACGGTCCCCTCATTGCGCTCACCGGCACCATCACCGGCGTGGCCGCGGCCTTTTCCATGGCCGTATCCGAGTATCTGTCCACCAAGGCCGAGAAGGGCGAGCGCCAGCCCATTCGGGCCGCGGCGTATACAGGCATCGCTTACCTGCTCACCGTGATGGTGCTCATTTTCCCCTTCCTGGTGCTGCCCAATCCGTACATCAGCCTGGCCGTGTCCCTGGGCCTTTCCCTGGGCGTGATTGCGGCCTTCAGTTTTTACCGAGCCGTGGTCTACCGGGAATCCTTCCGGGCCAACTTCGTGGAAATGGCCGTTCTCAGCCTGGGCGTTGCCACCATCAGTTTCGTTTTGGGTTACGTATTGCGGGAAATCTTCAACATCGAGGTGGAGGTTTGAGAAAACGCCGTGAAGCCGGTTTCTTGCTCCAAACCCTGTTTTCGAGTAAGATACCGCTGGCTACTCGGGTAGTCAACTTTCCACAAACTCAAGGAGGAGCAAAGATGCTTCCCAAACGTTGGCATTTGCTGTTGGTCGTCGGGTTGTTGCTGGTGGTGGGCCTGGCCGCGTGCAAGAAAGAGGCCACCCCGACTCCGGAACCGCAACCCGTGGCCACCGAGGAGTCGGCCCAGGCTCCGATGAAGACGGAAGAGCCCACCGAAGCACCCATGAAGACCGAAGAGCCCACCGAGGAACCCGCGGAACCGGCGTTGGGCACCCCTGAAAACCCCATCATCTGGGTGCTGACGCCGTCGCAGGAAACCCAAAAGGTGCTGGCCGGCGCGGAGCCCATCGCCAAATACGTGGAAGAGAAGACGGGCATCGTCATCAAGCCGGTGGTGCCCACGGACTATACTGCGCAACAGGAGGCCCTGTGCTCGGGCGAGGCCCACATGGCCGCGCTCAACACCTTCGGCTACATTCGTGCCCATGCCCGGGGCTGTGCCGACGTGGCTTTGGTCTCCGTGCGTTACGGTTCCACCTCTTACGCGGGCCAAATCATCACCCACGTGGATTCGGGCATCAAAGAAGTCAAAGACCTGGTGGGCAAGACCTTCTGCCGCCCGGACCCTGAGTCCACCTCGGGATGGATCATTCCCATGCTGACCATGCTGGCCGAAGGCATCGACCCCGAAAAGGACTTGAAGGAAATCGTGGACACGGGCGGCCACGACGCGGTGGTCATCGGTGTGTACAAGAAGGACTGCGACGCCGGTGCTACCTTCCAGGATGCCCGGGTGTTGGTGGAGGATGAGTTCCCCGACGTCAAGGAAAAGGTGGTGGTCATCGCCACCTCTGCGCCCATCCCCAACGACAACATCTCCTTCCGGCCCGATTTCCCGCCTGAATTGCGGGAGAAAATCGTGCAGGCACTGCTGACCCTCAACGAAACCGAGGAAGGCAAGGAACTGCTCAAGGGCCTGTTCTCCTGGCAGGGCCTGGAACCCGCGGAGGACACCTTCTACGACGGTTTCCGGCAACAACTGGAAGCCGCGGGTATCAGCATCGAAGAACTGACCGGCGAATAACCCGCCTTGGCGCCGCGGGGGCGTACGCCCCCGCGGCTTTTTTGTCTGGGGAGAGGCTGAAACCCTCTGCCGGGTGAGAAGTCGAACCCTATTCGACCCCCCCCCCCGCACTTTCGGATCTTGGCCCTTTGGGAGGCGTCTCCATGCTCCGGGTGGAACATCTGACCAAGGTTTACGAAAATGGTACCGTGGCTTTGAAAGACGTGAGTTTTACCGTGGAAGACGGGGAATTTCTGGTCATCATCGGTTTAAGTGGTTCGGGAAAATCCACCTTGTTACGTTGTATCAACCGCATCATCGAACCCACGGAAGGTCGCATTCTCTGGAACGACATCGACATCACCGCGCTGAACGAGGCGGAACTACGCCGGGTGCGCCGAGAAATCGGTTTCGTCTTCCAGGAATTCAACCTGGTGGAACGCCTCCCCGTGCTCTTGAACGTGTTGGCTGGACGATTGGGGTACGTGAACCCCTGGTGGAGCCTGTTTTACTACTTCCCCAAAGAAGAACAGGAGCGGGCCCTGGTCGCGCTGGAAACGGTGGGCCTGCGGGAAAAAGCCTACAACCGGGCCTCGGACCTGAGTGGCGGCCAAAAGCAACGGGTGGGCATTGCCCGGGCCCTGGTGCAGGAACCCAAAATGCTCCTGGCTGACGAACCCGTGGCCAGCCTGGACCCGGTGCTGGCCCATTCCATCATGGGTTACCTGGAACGGCTCAACCAAGAGCGAGGCGTCACCATCTTGTGCAGTCTGCACTATCTGGACCTGGTGCAGCGTTATGCCACCCGGGTCATTGGTTTGCGCGATGGTCGCATCGTTTACGAAGGCACCCGGGAGGACATCCGGCGTATGACCGATGAAGAGTTCAAGCAAATTTACGGTGAAGAAGCCCAACGCTTGGGGGCATGACCCATGAAGGTTTTGAAACGCATTGGAGTGGCTCTTCTGTCCTTGTTGGTCCCGGGCCTGGGTCAGGCTGTGGCCGGCGCAGTGCGCCGAGGGTTCTACGTGTTCCTGGGAACCAGCATCCTTTCGGGGCTGAGCATTTTCGTGGCCGCGCAACGGGCCCGTTTCCCCGAAGAGGTCTACGGTACCAGCGCGCGCATCTTCTTCATCCTTTTGCTATCCAGTTTCTTTTTGTTGGTGGCTTTACGTCTGATTTACCTGGCCCTCATCCGGCGCGTGGCGCAGGACGAAATCCTGTATCGGGTCGGTGAAGGGCTGTTTCTGGTGGCCGTGGTGGTGGTGTTCACCCTGGCCGGGCCTCAACTTATCGAAAGGGTGGCCCCACCGCAGGCCGAACGTTTGCTGTACATGACCCTGCTTTTGGTCATGGCCGTGGTGCTGGCCGGGCTGTGGCTGTGGAACGTCCAGGACGCCTGGCGGGTGGCCGAGGGCCGGGAAGTCTCCTGGAACGGCTTCATCGCGTTGGTGCTCCTGGGCACCCTGGTTCTGGGCACCCGGGTGGTGGGCATTGATTTGCCCAAGGCCATCCGGGAATACCGGGAGACCGAGCGCATCCTGGGCGACATTCTCTGGCCCTGGCGCGCGGCGTTCGATTACAAAGCCACGGAATTGCGGGCCACCGCGAAGGTGCAGGCCCCCTGTCCGCCCGGTTCCACACCCCCGCCGGTGAACCAGCCCAAGGAAGGCGAACCCTGGGTGGTGGTGACCCCCACGTGCGGCGAACTCAGCGTGCGGGACGAAAAGGGCAAACTCACCTACGGCACCCTGTTGACCATTCGGGGCGGTGGTTTCGTGCCCGGCAAGAAGGTGAAAATCAAGTGGGAGAACCCCATCGGCAACGAATTCACCCCGCGTGGGGTGGGGCCGACGGAAATCGAGGTAGGTCCGGACGGCACCTTTACCACCCAACTGTACATCCCGGATGTGGTCATTCCCTCCTTTGCCAAAGGGCCACAAATTCACAAACTGCACGTAGTGCAACCAGGCGCGCTGGAATTCACCGGGAAATTGAGCCGAGAAATGAAACTGGCCCTGCAGGCCATGCTGGAGAGCATCATGATTGGCCTGATGGCCACCTTCGCCGGCATGGTCTTCGCGGTGCCTATGTCCTTCCTCGCGGCTCGCAACCTGATGTTCAACCTGCGTACGTCGCCCCAAGGGCTGGTGGGGGGTGTTTTCGGTCTGGTGTTGGGCGGCTATGTGGGCTGGCAGGTGGCCGCTCGGGTAGGGTCCATGCTGGGTGGCATCGAAAAAGCGCCCGTGAGCGTGGCTACCCTGGGCTTTCTGTTGGTGGGCGGTGGGGCGGTGTTGGGCTTCCGCCTGCTGGGACGGGCTTTGGACCGCCTCTCCCAACGCCTTCCCACCTGGGCGCGAGCCGCTATCCGCTACGGTGGGTTTGCCCTCATCGGCGCGGGGCTGGGGTGGCCCCTGGGCCTGGGGTACGCGCACGGCCTGCTGGCCATCGCCTGGGGTGAAGAGCAGGCTGCGGCTGTGGCTACCCAAATGGCGCAAATCGGCGCCGGTCTGGGTGCCCTGGCCTGGCTGTACCTGGCCTACCGCTGGGGTGAGGAAGGGCCGGTTTACATTGGGCAGTGGATTTACACGGTGACCCGCCTCATCCTCAACGTGGTGCGCTCCATCGAGCCCCTCATCTGGGGCCTGGTGGGCGTCATCTGGGTGGGCCTGGGGCCTTTTGCCGGTTTCATTGCCCTCACCATTCACACCATTGCGGCCTTAGGGAAGTTGTACTCCGAGGCCATCGAAAGCATCCATCCCGGCCCCATCGAGGCCATTCAGTCTACCGGCGCCAATCGCCTGCAAACCATCATGTTCGCGGTGCTGCCCCAGGTGTTACCCCACTTCACCGCTTTCAGCCTCTACCGCTGGGACATCAACGTGCGCATGTCCACGGTCATTGGTTTGGTGGGCGGCGGCGGTATTGGTTTTCTGCTCATCCAGTGGATTCGGCAGGTGCAATACGAACACGCGGGCCTGGCCGTGTGGTTGATTGCCATCACCGTCTCCACCCTGGACTTCATCAGCGCTTCGGTGCGGAAACGGTTGGTTTAAGGAAAAAGGGCGAAGCCTTTGCCTCGCCCTTTGGATATTTCGGTAGACTTCGTGGAGGGACTGCCACCCCCTCATCTCTTGTAATGCCCGGTACGCCTTTTTCCGTACCTTGGCGCACGGTAGGCAGATTATCTCCACCTCACGAAGCCCCGCCGTTTTTTCCGTTTTTAGTATAGCACAATCTCTGGCTATTTAAGGCCAAATGTTCAGCCCTTTCTTCTGACCGCGCTGCACCTCTTTTATTTTGGCCAATGGGGCCGTAATAATGGAGTGTTTGAATTTCCCTGGCTTTTCTTGTATAACCACCGTCAACCTCGGGTAATGCTTTTCGCTGATGCGCTTAGAAAAGTTGAACGATTCTTGTGCACTTCATCGGGGTTGTTTATGACATTTGGAAAGATACTTTCCCACTTAGCCATCTCAGGATGACGCTGGAGGTAGTGCAACCGTCGTTCCAATGTCAAAATAACAGACCGATTTCCTTCGATTTGAGTTCCTATTTTGCTCAAGACAACATCCGGAATCCGTTCAACTGGGACAATGGGTCCTTCTTGTAGAAGGACATCGCGTTTTTCCCAAAATATTTCCTCGTAACGGCCCCACACGCCCACCTCCGCGTTGGGCTTCCCACAAAAACGAGGAGAGGCTTGCGTTCTCTACAAGGCGCCTCACGAAAACAACCTGGGCTGGCGGGAAGGCGGTGGAGGATACCCCAGGTGGGCATAGGCTCGCGGGGTGGCCACCCGGCCCTGGGCTGTGCGTTCCAGGAGGCCCAGCCGCAGCAGATACGGCTCTACCACCTCCATAAGGGTGTCCGGGGCTTCGCTCAGGGCCGCGGCCAGGGTTTGCAACCCTACCGGTCCGCCGCCGAACTTCTCGATGAGCACCCGCAACACCCGCCGGTCCACCTCGTCCAGGCCCATCTCGTCCACCTGGAGCATCTCCAGTGCCTGCCGGGCGGTTTCCACCGTGATGTGGCCTTGCGCCCGCACCTGGGCGTAGTCGCGCACCCGGCGCAGCAAGCGCAACGCGATGCGGGGCGTTCCCCGGGCCCGTCGGGCGATTTCCTGCAAGCCTTCCCGGGTGGCCTCCAGGCCCATGATGCTCGCGGCCCGCTCCAGAATGCGGGTCAGCGCGGCCTCGTCGTAGAAATCCAGGCGCAACACCGCGCCGAACCGGGCCCGCAGCGGCGCACTGACCAGGGCCAGGCGGGTGGTGGCCCCCACCAGGGTGAACCGAGGAAGCCGCAGGCGCACCGCACGCGCGCCAGGGCCTTTCCCCAGCACGATGTCCAGGGCGAAATCTTCCATGGCCGGGTACAGCACCTCTTCCACGGCCTTGGGCAGGCGGTGGATTTCGTCGATGAAAAGAATGTCCCCGGCTCGCAAATTGGTCAGGATGGCCGCCAGGTCGCCGGGCCGCTCCACGGCCGGTCCCGCGGTTACCTTGATGTTCACCCCCATCTCATGGGCCAGAATGTGCGCCAGGGTGGTCTTGCCCAGGCCCGGCGGACCGTAAAACAGCAAGTGCTCCAGCGGCTCGCCCCGCTGTTTGGCCGCTTCCAACAGCACTCGCAGGGTTTCCCGCACCTGGTCCTGACCGATCCACTCCTCCAGGCTTTGGGGTCGGTAAGTCCAGCCCTGGTCCTCGTCGGCCCGGGGTTGCGGGGTGACCAAACGCTCGCCTTCCATAACCCCTTGCTCCTCGTGGCCCGGGTCCTCCTCCCTTCTTCCGGGGAAGCCCGGCCTCTGCTTTTCGCCATTATACCCGTTGGCCTGGAATGAAGGACGCCTTTCGCCTTGCTCCCAGGGCAAACAACGCAACATCCGTGCAGGTCTCGTTCCCCTGGAAAACCGGCGGCTTCAGGCACGGTTTTTTACCGTCGGAAGAAGAGGTCCACGCTTTCCTGATAAGCCACCCCGGGGAAGCGGGGATCGTACAACTGAAGCACCAGTCGCAAATCCTGGGGACGGGTGAAACGGTAGGGCCAGTCCACCGCGAAGCGCCCGTAACCCTGGGGGTCGGGCGCGCTCAGGTCCGCGGCAAAGGCGAACAGCACCCGGCCCTGTCGATTGTACAGCAGCATTTCCACCCGTCCGGTGGTGACCAGGGCCAGCCCCTCGATGTGCAAAGTGCCTTGCAACGGCAGACGGGCTTCGTCCTCCGGCGTTTCCACCACGATGGGCAAATACAATTGCGGGCGGGGCGCCAGTTCGGGCAGACCGAATTTCAGCAATTCCAAAAACACGCTTTGCTGCATCTGGGGAAGCCCGTTGGGGTCCCGCACCACCACCTGCAAACGTCCCGGGGTCTGGGCGGGCCGGATTTCAAAGGGAATCTTTCGAGCCAACAGAAAACTGGATTTGGGGTCTCGCGGGGTGCCCAGCCGCAACACCTCTCGATACAACAACACCGGCTCCGTTTCGCCCGCGGCCCATAATTCCAGGTAAAGCACGGCCGGCGCGATGGCCTGATAGACAATGGCCTGGAACGTAAAAGGCGAAGTCACCCGACTACCCAAGCCCGGCCGGAGGATTTGTACCGCGGAATAGGGGATGTCCCCCAAAGGCTGGGGGAACGGGGTTGGCGTGGGGGTTGGCCAGGGTAGAGAGGCCACCGGGGTAATGGTCACGGGCGACGTAGGCCAGGGGATGCCCGCGGCCGTGGACGCCGGGGTCTCCGTTGGCGTTGGGGTGGGCCAGGGCGTCGGCGACGCTGAAAGGGGAGGTACAGGCGAAGGCGCCGTCGTCACCAGGAGGACATCCTGGTTTCCACCATTGAGCCTGCTACAGCCCACCGCGACCAAGACGGACAAAAACCAACCGAAAACCAGACGTTTCACCGGCCTTCCTCCTGAGCGTCAACACAAAGGCTCGAGGCGCGCGGGCCCTGATAGTACACCGTCCCCAAGGAGCCCTTCCAGCACACCGGCAAGTCTTGCAAGAGCAAGTCCAGGGCGCGGCCTCCCGCTTCTTTCCATCGGGCTTCCCACCAGGTTTCTCGCGCGGGGTAGAGATGCACCAGCGCGGCCCGCCCCTCGCGAAAAGCCCGATGCAAGGGGTGGTCCTCACGGCTTCCAAAAGGCCCCTGAGCCTGAGAGGGATTGAGGGCCTCGGGGGGCCAGGCCACGAAACGCTCGGCCCACAAGCGCGCGGCCAGGGCCTCGGTGGCCACCAGTCCCACATCCGAGGGCCATCGCTGCAAATAGGCCCAAAACGCAGGGTGGTGCCACTGGCGATGGGTGTATCCATTCCCGTATTGCCGCATGATTTTCATGTAATCGGAAGCCTCTACGTACGCCGCGAAGAAGAAAAGAACCATCATGGCCAGGGTCCACGCAGCCATCCACGCGCCGCGCACCCGCCGGGCCGCCAGCCGCTTTTCCACCTGAGCCAATAACCAAAGGCCCCAACTCAGGACCCCGCCACCGCTCAACAGCAGGAAGGGAGAAAGCACCCGGCCCAACAAGGCCGCGGGCGGGTTGCGAAACAAATGAGCCAGAAAAGCGAACAGCAGATAACCCAAACCCGCCCAGGAGAGGAGGAAGGACCACAGCGCCAGGCGGGCTTCCATACTGGGTTGCCAGGGCGCCCATCCCACGGATGGCAATTCGCCCCAGGAGGTGGGCGCCTGGGTTGCTTTTCGCCAGTACCATCCGGCCCAGAGGCCCACCACGAGGGGAAGGAGCAGTACCAGGTACGAGGCTTCCTGATACAACCAGGCAGGAAGGGCCTGCAACTCCGGGCCTCGAAACCATAGCCACTCCTGCCAGACGGTATCGGGCCAGCCCCTCAGGAAGCGCACCGCTTCCTGCCACCAGACCGCGGGCCCAGGAAAGCGGTACCGCAAACCCACACCGTGCCAGTGCATGAGGGCCTGCCAGGCCCCGTACAGGAGAAAGAAAGGCGCCAGAAACGCCCCGCTCAAACGCGCGGCCCGTCTCCAGGGGCGCACCAGCAGCAGGAAGAAAACCACACCGCCCAACAAGAACAGGCCTGCGTACCGGGTCAAAACGGCCAGACCGGCCGCCGCGCCCGCCCAAAAAGCCGCCCGAGGCGAACGGTGGTAAACGGCGCACCACCAACCGAACACCGTGGCCAGCACCCATACGTAAAACCACCCCTCGGACATGGCCCCGGCCAGGTACATGACCAGCGGCGGCAGGAACGTCAGCCAAACCGCCCCGACCAGGCCCTCCAGCACCCGACGGGTAACGAAGGCGAACAGGAGGAAGTGGCCGCTTATCAGCAATCCGAAGACCAACGCGCTGTTCCACCGCGTGGCCTGGTGCCATACCAGCCCCCCTTTCATCCAAAGGGACAGGGTGAAGGGATAAAAGGGAGGAAAGTGGGACATCCACACCAAATCCCCCCGGTCCGAGTAGACCTGCACGCCCTTGCCCTGGGCGATGTGTCGGGCCGCTTCGATATAGGCGACCGAATCGGTTCGCGCCCACGCCCCCCACGGTAGATGATGGCCCGCCCAGGCCCCCACGGCCAGTCCCAGGGCCAGGGCAACCAGGATGAGCCAAAACCGGGTGGGCGTATCACACCCTTGGGGCATCCTTCTTCCCTCCAACGGAAAACGGCACCGGGTTCACACCTCGGTGCCGCGTCTTTGATGCAAGCGGGGAAGAGAGCGTCGAATCTTGGGCCACGAAAGCAAAAGCGGTCAATGGAGAAAGGCGTCGCGATGCTCTCTGAATGCGTCCCTGCCGGGTTTCGAGATGGGCCCGAACCCCAAACCTGGTACCCACTTTGAGAAAAGGTGCGTACGCACCTTTTCCGGCGCCCAAAAAGAGGGCCGGAACAACCGGCCCGGAAAATCGAGACGGCTATCAAGCGGCGACCAGCTGCTCGTGCAGGGCGCGCAACTGGCGGGCCACCGAAGCGTCGAGCACCCGATCGCCGATGCGGAGCACTACGCCGCCCAAGATCTTGGGGTCCACCCGGAACTCTACGGTGACCGGGCCGCCCAGTTTTTCCTCCAAAGCCTTCTGGAAGGTGGCCTTTTCCTCGTCGGAAAGGGGCACCGCGGTGATGACTTCCACCTTTTCCACGGCCTCTACGCCGTCCACTTCTTCCAAAATGGCCACCTTGCCTTCTCGGATACCCGAAAAGAATTCCTGCAACAGGGCCTTCTGCCGCGCTTCGTCCAGGGCTTCACCGATGATTTTCTCCGCGGCGGCCACGGCCAGAGCAGCGATTTGCTGACGCAATTCGGCCAGGATGCGGTTGCGTTCGGCCTCCATTTCGGCCTGGGCCTGTTCCCGAAGGCGGGCCACTTCGGCTTCGGCCTGCTCCCGCAACTGGCGGGCCACTTCTTCCGCTCGTTGCCGCGCCTCGTTGATGATTTCCTCGGCCTTGGCCCGGGCTTCACTCAAAATGCGTTCGGCCTCGGCTTCCGCGTTGGCCCGCGCTTCCGCGGCCACCCGTGCATCTTCCAGGGCCTTGGCCAACTTCTCCCGACGCCGTTGCAAGAACTCCACAATGGGGTCCCAGGCCCACATGCGCAACAGCAGCATGATGATGAAAAAGGCCAGGAACTGCATCAGTAAGAAACCAGGGCTTATACCCAACTTGCCCAGGGCATCCACGGCGAACCTCCTTCTACGCACACGGGTTGGCAGGTTCAGGTAGGCGAAAAGATGTCGAACACCTTTTCGCCGCCAATCGTTCGAACGTCTCCGTGTTCATCAGGGCCTGGAGAACCTTTTGGGTTCCCATCCTGGCCCTTCATACCGGCCAAGATGCTTGGCCCCATAACGGGGCGCGTCCGTACCAGAAAGGCGTGAAGGGTGCCTTTCCAGACCACTGCTCAAACCGCGAAGATGAGCAACAACGCCACCACCAGACAGTAGATGGCCACCGCTTCGGCGAAGGCAATCCCCAAAATCATGTTGGTTTGAATCGTGCCCGCAGCATCGGGGTTACGGGCAATGCCCTGCACCGCACCACCGGCCAAGACGCCAATGCCCAAACCGGCACCAATGGCCCCAATCATTGCTAAACCGGCACCGATGAGTTTGGCGGCCTGAGGGTCCATGGTTCAACCTCCTCGTAAAGAGTTTGTTTGATGTGAGTTTGCCTGCCCCATTTTCCAGGTGTTCAAAACGCCCTATCATCGTTGGTCGGAATGAATACCGTTGCCTTTGGTGATGTTGCGGTTGCGTAGCCTGTGCCATGAAAACCATGTCAACATGTCGAACACGAAGGCTTTTTTCCATAGGGAAGGTGCGAATGCACCTTCCCCGGTTCGTTCGTGATGTTGCGTAGCCTGTGCCATGAAAACCATGTCAACATGCCGAACACGAAGGCCTTTTTCCAAGGGAAGGTGCGAATGCACCTTCTCCGGTTCGTTCGTGATGTTGCGTAGCCTGTGCCATGAAAACCATGTCAACATGCCGAACACGAAGGCCTTTTTCCAAGGGAAGGTGCGAATGCACCTTCCCCGGTTCGTTCGTGATGTTGCGTAGCCTGTGCCATGAAAACCATGTCAACATGTCGAACACGAAGGCCTTTTTCCAAGGGAAGGTGCGAATGCACCTTCCCCGGTTCGTTCGTGATGTTGCGTAGCCTGTGCCATGAAAACCATGTCAACATGTCGAACACGAAGGCTTTTTTCCAAGGGAAGGTGCGAATGCACCTTCTCCGGTTCGTTAGTGATGTTGTGTAGCCTGTGCCATGAAAACCATGGTCAAAATGCCGAACACGAAGGCTTGAATCAAGCCAACGAAGAGTTCCAGGCCGTAGAACCCGAACAAGATGGGCGGCGCCAGCGCGCCCATCACGAAGAGCAACACGCTACCCGCAAAAATGTTGCCGAACAACCGGAAGGAGAAGGAGAGAATCTTGGAAAACTCGGAGATGAGTTCCAGCAAACCCACTGCAAAATCCAGCGCGCCCATAGGACCGCGAGCGAGGGCGCGGAAGTTGAAGAACTTCTCCAGATAGTGCAGGCCCTGCGCCCGCAACCCGATGACCTGCGTCATGATGACCGAAACCAGAGCCAAAGCCAGGGTGAAGTTCAAATCCGTAGAAGTCACCCGGAAGAAGGGTCGGAACTCGTACACTTCCACCTTTTCTGCACCTGTGTGGCCGTAGCGGGTCAGCGCGCCATGGCTTTCTTCTTGGTCTTTTCCATGCCCGTCCCCCTCTTCATGGTACAGGTCCTTGGCCTCACCCCAAAGCAAAGCAATGGGGCCCAGGTCTTTCACCACATAACCGTGATGCGGGTCATGGGCCGGCTGTACCAGGCCAATGGTGTCAATCCCCGGAAGCAATTCCATCCAATTGATGACCAGCACCAACATGGTGATGGTGGCAAAGTAGGGGAAAATCTGGCGGGTCCACTTACCCGCGGTGGATTCCGTCAGGTTGTACAATATCTCGATGAAAGACACGAAGACGTCGGTGAAGCCGGTGAGGACGTACTCGTCCTGCGCCATGGCCTGCTTCACCCGACGCCCGACCCGAAAGCCCATGAAGAGCACCAGGACCACCGCAATGGCCCAAACCACAAAAGTGTTGGTCAGGAAAATCTGGCCCATTTCGCCCAGCCCGGGAATTAGGGTAAACAAGGGGCTGTCGAGGATTTTGTCCGCGGGCAGGGCCACGTGAGGCTGAATGACGGGAATCAGACGGGGCAGGATGATGGTCAAGGCTATCAGGACCAAGACCACGGCACAGCCGGGGCTGAAACCGCCCCCTTGTTGCGCTTTGGCGTGTTCATGGCTCGTATGGGCCGTCACCCTTCGCCTCCTGTGATGCAAAGATGGATGGTTCGGGTCGAATCTGGGCAGTCAAACGGCGGACAATCCAAAACATTGTGACCAGCGTCACCGGAACGCTTCCTACCAAAAGGACCACCGTAAACCAGGGTTTGGTTCCAAAACGGGCATCCAACCACAGCCCCAAAAGCAACGCCCCGACTACGATGACGGTGGTTAAACACCCTACCTGGCTCACCACGCTGGCCAGGACCAAATTCCAGGCATATTGCCTCCTCGACCGCTTCGACGTCATATGTCCAACCATCCCAAAGCCATGTGTCCGCCTTCCTCGGCAACACGGGGGCATTGTAACACAAAACCTGCAAGCGTCAATTTGCGGAAACGAATTTTCGGTTTTCGTTCCCGGATAAAAACAAAACTCCGGCTCCCAAGAAAAGCCGGGAGCCGGAGCGAAAGACGGGCAACGCGTGCCGCTGGGCTACTTCTTGGTGCTAAAGCCCAAAAGCCGGTAGGCCGGGCAGAAGCCCACCACACCGGTTACGATGAGCACCAAACCAATGACGCCCAGAATGATGCCGCCGGTCCCTCCCATGCTGAAGAATCCGAAATAGGCCAGGATCAGACCCAAAATCACCCGCACAACGCGATCCCACGTGGCCTCGTTTACCGTCATGGCTCACCTCCTGGCGTCCGAAAACTCTTGCGTTCGTTACAAAAAAAGTGTAACACAAAGCCCCGGCAGCGTGAATAACAATTTTGTTAACGAACCAAACCACGGGGAAGGTTTGCTGATTCGCAAACATCAGGGTTCTGTCAAATGTTCCCGCATTCCAAAAACATGTCGCCCTTTCATCGTGCCAACCATAAAGTCAACCACCCCCCAAAAAACAAAAAGGGCGCATAAGGCAGATACACCGAGCCCTGCTTGTTGCGTCCCCAAGCCCACAACAGCACCAGGAGGCCAAATCCTCCGGCTGCAAAGACCGCCAGGAAAAGCACCCCCATGATGGCCGGCCACCCGAAGAACAGACCCAACACCGCGCTGACGAACACATCCCCCAGGCCCAGTGGCGGCTCTTCTGCCTGACCGTATCCCCGGCGGGCCAGAGGCTTTTGTAAGACCTTACCCAGCAGGTAGAAACCACCCATCACGACGGCACCCGCGAGACCGCCCATCAGGGTGGGCCACCACCCCCTTCGCAGAACGCCAAACACCGCGGCCAGTATTCCGGCGGCCAGTTCCACCTCCGGGAAGACGATGCGATGTTCCAAATCCAAGACGGTGTCGAAAACCGCATACACCAAAAACCCCCACGTGGGCCAGAAACCCAACGGCCCCGGCCAAAGCCCAAGAAGGGCGGTGGCCACCCCCAATCCCAGGACCATTCCCCAAGCCCTCCAAGCCCGATGACCACAAGCGGAGCAGGGACGCAGTCCACAAACGTACAGCCACCAGGGACGCGGGGCGTCGCAGCCGGGGCAAACCCGAGCGCGAGACCAGGAACCCCGGCCCAGGCCGTCCAACAGCACGTTGAGCACACACCCGGTGAAGGTACCAAGGAGGAACAAAGCCACCATCGTGTTCACCGCTCTTGCAAGTAGGAAAAGACCAACCCCAAAGAACCGAAGACCAGCAAAGCGAAAATCACCAGAGCCATGGGAAACCGGTCCTCCAGCGCCGGCTCGGGCGGCAGAAACGTGGGCTGAGCCAGCGGCGGCGGTGGGGTAAAAGTGGGCAACCGGGTTGGAGGCGTGGCCAGCAGGAATTGAGCGGCCAGCGTAGGGTCGGGCGTGGGTAGCACTTCCGTCGGCGTGGGAGGGACCTCCACGGTGGGTAACGGTCCGTTGATGACCTGAACATAGCGGAAGAAAACCCAGCCCGTACCATCGGGAGCACCGGGATAGCGAATCTTTATCCAGTTTCCACCGGGGCTGCGGCCCAACGCCGGCGCACGCTGGCCCACCACCAGGACCCCAACCACGGGGTAATCCACCCCTGGCCCGGCCCGCACGGTAATCTGCCGTTCCGTGCCCGGAACCACCTCGATCATGGGACCGGGGGTGGGGGTGAACGCGTAGAGGCTTCCCACCATTCCCGCCAGAGTCATCACGCCAACCACCATGGACCAACTCCAGGACCCTTTGAACCTCATGTTTTCACCTCATCGCTCGGATGATAGGGACCGACCTGGAAGGGCCAGAAATGGGGAAGGCTCCACAAAGCCACCGCGCCCGTGGCCAGACCACCGGCCAGCGCGGCTCCATGCAGGCCCGCCTGCCAGGTCAGCACCACGTATAGCACTGCGATGCCGGCATAGGCAAGCCAGGGCCAGACATCGCCATCTGCGCGCATTGCAGGCCAGCCCCATCCCGCAAAGACCACGCTCGCGGTGAGCAGCCATCCCAGGTAGTTTTGCACCGGAATGCCGAAATACGCGCCCGAAGACAGCCAGCGCCATTGCCCAACGTTCACCAAAAGCGGGTCGGCCAACAAATCCCAACTCGTCAGCGCCCAGGCAGCCATCAGGGTTTTGAGCCAGCGAGGACCGTGGGGAAAAGCGCGATGGGCCAGATGCCAGGCGGGATAAGCCATCACGGCCCAAACCAAAGGCACGAAGACCGGCACCCCCAGAACCTTTGGGCGAAGGTGAGGCGACGTATATACGTAAGCGCCAAATGGCCAGCCGGTGTGCACCCCCAGCACCTCAAAGGTCCAGGTCACACCGCCGGCCCAGGCCAAAAAAGCCAGGGCACGCGGCCCGCCCCAGGTATGCACGGCGTGGCCGATGGTGAAGGTCATCAGACCCCAAAAAGCCACCCCCGTAACCCACCCAGGGGGCTGGTTCCCCAGGGCCGCAGCCAGGGGCAACCACCCCATGAGGGCGAAGTAAAAAGCCAGGCCGGCCAGGGCAATCTTCAAGGAGCGTGAAAACGGGGGAGACACGGGCATGGCGTTTCTGCACTGGCGAGGGCTACCGGGTGGCTCGATAAAATCGAGGGACGCGCGGCTGCAACAGGGTGGTGACCTCGTAATTGATGGTTCCGGCCCAGGCCGCGACTTCCTCCGCGGTGATACGGTCGCCACCCTGGGCGCCGATAAGCACCACTTCGTCTTCCATCCCTACCTGGGGCACCGGGTCGGCATCCACCACAATCTGGTCCATGCTCACCCGTCCCAAAATGCGACACCGTTTTCCCTGGATCAGCACATAGCCTTTGTTGGAAAGGGCGCGCACGTAACCATCCCCATAGCCCACCGGCACCAGGGCCACCCGTTGTGGCCTGTCCGTGCGATAGGTGCGGCCATAACCGATGCTGCTTCCCGCAGGGAGCACCCGTACCCGGGCCACCCGGCTTTTCAAGGCCAAAGCCGGGCGCAACGGCACGGGCGTTTTCCATTCCAGCGAAGGACGCATCCCGTACAACGCAATACCCGGTCGAACGGCGTCCAGATGCGCCTCGGGAAGGGCAAAGGTGGCCGCGCTGTTGCAGGCATGTTTCAACGGAAAAGCAAACCCGGCGGCCTGGGCCTGCGCCATCACTTCCTGAAAGGCCTGCCACTGGTGATGCAAGTACGTGGTATCGGCCTCATCCGCAGTGGCGAAATGGGTATACAGCCCTTCCAGGCGCAGTTTCGGTGCATAGCGTCGCACATACCGAAGGAAATCCACCACTTCGTGGGGAAGCAGGCCAAAACGGCCCATGCCGGTATCCACCTTCACGTGAATGGGGAACCCTTCGGGGGCCTGCGTGTGGAGTGCGTCCACGAAATCCGTGGTCAACACAGTGGGCGTCAATCCATAATCCACCACCTGGGGAACCGCGGCCAACGGCGCATAGCCCAACAACAAAATGGGGGCCTGAATCCCTGCCCGGCGCAGGGCAATCCCTTCCTGTACCCGGTGCACTGCCAGCCGCGCGGCCCCGGCCCGAAGCGCAGCCTGGGCCACCGGTACCATGCCGTGGCCGTACGCGTCGGCCTTCACCACCGCGATGACCTGAACCTTTTCGCCCACGAAGGCACGTATCTGCCGCACATTATGAGCCAGTGCGTCCAGGTCCACCTCGGCCCAGGTTACCCAGGCCTCTTTTGGGGAAAGGTCAGGCGACAACATTTGAGCCTGCTCCATCAGGGATGCGGTTTTCCCTCGACATACCGGCAAAGCGGACGAGTGCTTCAGGAACCCTTCAAGGCCAGCGGATGCCCCGTCTACGTGACCCAACGAGCCGCTACGAAACCCAGCGCGCTGAGCAAAGCATACCAAAAGGCCAGCTTTCCCGTGAAGGCCAACAGCGGATTCAAGGCCCGTCCGGTTCGTTTTGAGAATTCGCGCACCAACCACCAGGCCTTTGGAAGGGAAAGTTCCACCACCAGCCAGGTCCAGGGGGTTGCTCCCAGCAGACCGCCAATCAAGGGCAGGGCATAGGGCACGAGCACCAACAAAGCGAATTCCCATTGGGTTTTGCGCGGCCCCATGCGCACGGCCAGGGTGCGTTTTCCCGCCTTCCGGTCGTTTTCCAGGTCCCGGTAGTTGTTCACCACCAAGATGGCGGTGATGAGCAGGCCCACACCGGTGCCCAACCACCCCACCCAGGGGTGCAGGGTCCCGGTTTGCAGGTAGAACGTCCCGGCCACGGCCACCGGGCCGAAGAACACGAAGACGAAGATTTCGCCCAAACCGTGATAGGCCAAGGGAAAAGGCCCACCCGAATAGGCCCAGGCGGACAGGATGGCCGCCACGCCAATGGCCAGGATGGGGACGCCCCCTACCCAAACCAAGTACAGCCCTACCAACGCGGCCAGGCCAAAGGTGACCCAGGCCCCCCGGAGCACGGTCTCTGGAGGAAGCCAGCCCAGAGCCGTGACCCGCGGCGGTCCCAGGCGCTCTTCCGGGCGGTCTGCGCCCCGCTGGTAGTCCTGCGCATCGTTGGCCAGGTTGACCCCGATTTGCAGCAGCACCGCGGCCACCAGGGTAGCCACCGCCACCCCGGGGTGAAACGCCCCCTGGGCCAGGGCCAGACCCAGGCCGGCCACCACACCGGCCACGGCTGCGGGCAACGTCTTGGGCCGCGCGGCCATCCACCAAATTTGCCACACAGAAGACGGACGAGAAAGGGTGGGGGTCATGGAAGGCTCCCTCAACCCATGGAAAGGATTCCTCAAGGCGCCTGCACGTGAATCAAAATACGGCAGGGAGGTTGGGCTTTTCCCGCGGTATCCACCACCACCAATTGCAACAGGTAGTCGCCCGGCGTCAGAAGGCCGGTATCCCAGACGTCCACCAATACGTCGTCCACCTTGGGCTGACGCCCGGCCTTGATGGTGAGGAACAGGGCGGTGCCTTTCGGGGCAAACTCCACCTTGTAGAAAGCGAAATTCGGAATCGAAGCCGAACCGCGAATTTGAATTTCGCCCTGTACAGTGGCACCGTTGGCCGGTTCCACGATTTCAACCTGGCCGGGGATGCAGGCTTCCAGGTCCGGTTCGGCTGGAGGCAGAGGCGTAGGAGAAGCCGTGGGCTGGGGCGTGCCCGTGGTTGCATCGGGCGTGAGGGGCAGGGTCGCGGTAATCGTGGGGATGACCATGCCCACGTATTCCCTTCGCCCCAACGTGGCGGCGAAAAACACGGCCACCATCAAGCCCAGCACGAAAGTTGCCCCCAGAAGGCTGTGATAGAAACGCCGTCGGGCCTGTTCCCATTCCAAACCGAAAAGCGCCCCTTGGACTTCCGTCCAGGCCTTCCAGGCCCGCAGGAGCAGAAGTACCAAGGGGAACGCCAAAAGCAAGTACAAACCGGTTTCGTACTGGTGAATCCGTTGAAACAGGTTATCCATCACAGTTGCCGGAGGACCCCTTCGATGAGGCGGGCCATACGCGGCACCATGATGCGGCCCGCTTCCAGGACTTCTTCATGGGTGGGTTCCAGGTCCTCGTCCCATACGGCCTTGTTGCTGATGCCGGAGATGCCCAACACACGCGTTCCGCCATGCCGCGCCACGGTTACTTCGGCCACGGTGGACATGCCCACGGCGTCGCCGCCGATTTGCCGGAGGAAGCGGAGTTCTGCGGGCGTCTCGAATTGCGGTCCGCCCAGACCCACATAGACCCCCTCGTGCAAAGGAACGTCCTCCAGTTCGGCGGCTACTCTTCGCGCCAGTTCACGCAATGCCGGGTCGTAGGCGTTCCGCATGGAGGGGAATCGTGGTCCGAAAGCCTCCAGGTTCGGCCCTCGCAAGGGGCTGAGGCCCATCATACCGATGAGGTTCAGGTGGTCACGAATTAGCATCAAATCCCCCGGCTCGAAAGCGGGGTTGAGGCCGCCCGCAGCGTTCGTCACGATGAGCATTTCAATGCCCATACGCTGCATCACCCGCACGGGAAAGGTGACCTGGGCCATGGTGTAGCCTTCGTAATAATGCGCCCGCCCTTGCATCAGCATGACAGGATGACCGGCCCAGCGGCCTAGGAACAGTCGTCCGGGGTGCCCCACCACCCGGGATTCCGGCCAGTAGGGAATGTCCTCATAACGGAGCACGGCTTCCACATCCATGCCGTGTTCCACCACCTGGGCCAGGCCGGAACCCAAAATCAGCCCGATACGGGGCCGGAGCGACGTCGTCCGCTGTATGACCTGAACGGCCTCGTCGATATGTGGAAGGTCGAAGTAATCCGGGGGAGACAGTTGTGGTCGTGCACCCATGAGAAACTCCAAAATGAGGGAGAAGGAAACGGACAGGTCAATCCGGCTGGCAGATCACTTGAAGAAAGCAATCCAACCGGCCAAAGCCGAAAGCAAGGTGAGCCACACCGAGAACATCCATTGCATGAAGGCGATTTGCCGCTGCAAAGCGTCAAAGCGTTGGTCTACGGCCTCGAAGCGCTTGTCCATCTCCCGCATGAGGGCTTCAAAGCGCTGGTCCATTTCCCGCGCGAGGGTCTCGAGACGCTGGTCTGCGGCCTCAAAGCGCTTGTCCATCTCCCGCATGAGGGCTTCGAGACGCTGGTCTACGGCCTCGAAGCGCTTGTCCATCTCCCGCATGAGGGCTTCAAAGCGCTGGTCCATTTCCCGCGCAAGGGTCTCGAGACGCTGGTCTACGG
>JALWJZ010000065.1 GCA_026996855.1 Anaerolineales bacterium | reverse complement strand
TCCCGTTCCGCGGGCGTGGGGTGGGTGAAGTAGACCAGGTCCCGGTAGGGCGCCAGGTTGCCCTCCTTGACCACCGCGGGCGTGGGGATTTCGAAGTCCACGGGGCCCAGGAGCGCGGTGTAGTTCTCGTAGGCGAAGTCGTCTTCGGGGCTGGGCAGGGTGGCGGTGAGGCCCACCACCCGGGGCTGGCGCAGGCGGCCCAAGAGATAGCGCAGCACCACGGCCCAATAGTCCAGCAGGTGGTGGCATTCGTCCAGCACCACGGTGCCCAGGTCGCGCTCCACCAGGGCGTCGATGAGGGCCCGGGCGTTGGGGTGCAAAAAGCGGGCCACCTGGTCGGGTTCGGCCCGCAGCAGGCGGCGCTTGATGCGGGGGTAACGCCGGCGCAGTTCGCGGCGGTACGCGTCCGGGTTGCGTGTAGCCAATGTGTCGAGGTAGGCCGTGGCCGCGGCTTCGTCCGGCACCTGGCCGCGGGCTACCAGGTCGTCCAGCCAGGCCTGCCGGGCCGCGGCCTGGGTGAAGGGCGTGGCGGGGTCCTGCACGGCCAAACGCTGGTAGGTGAGCACCAGGATGGGCGCGGGGCGGTCGGGCTCCGTGCTGACCCAGGCGTCCAGGTCCGCGTCGGGCGGGAGGAACATGCGGGCCCGCTCGCGCCATTGCATCTGGATGGTGGTGGTGGGGGCCAGCACCAGCGCGGGCCGGCGAAAACGGCCGATGAGTTCCAGTCCCACGATGGTCTTGCCCGAACCCGGCGGCGCGACGATGTGGTAGCGCCGGTCGTCGCGCGGGGTGTCGGCCACGCTCATGACCTCGTTGAGGATGATGCGCTGGTATTTGCGGAAGGGATAGCGGAATTGCCAGATGTCCCACATGGTGGCCGGGCCGGGTTGGGGTGGCGTGAAAGGGGTGGATGGGTTTATTGTACCAGCCCTGTAGGGGCGGCCGGGCCGGCGCGTTCGCCCCTGTCATAGCCGAAAGGCGGGCTTTGCCGCCTGGCAGCCGTCAGTGGTCAGGTGTCAGGTGCCAGCGGAGTGCAGGGAGCGAGGAGCAAGGAAAGAGCACCGCAAATCCGCATATCCGCCCATTCGCTCATTCGCTCATTCGCCCATCCGCAAAGGGCGTGTTCAGGCAAACTCCCCGATCCAACGTACCAGGGATGTCCCGCTGCGAACGGTCTCGTAGAATCGTCGATCCCCCGTCCATACCACGCCCTCCACCGCGCGCGCCAGGGCCAGATAAGCGGCATCGTAGGCCGATAGATGCCATCGCTCAGCCTCTCGGTAGACATCCACGGGCCGGGGATCCACCAGTCGCACACCCAGGGCCAGGATGTAACGCAAGGCCGCCTCGCCTGTTGCCGCATCGATGCGGCCGCGACGGGCGGCCACGACGAGCCCGTTGGCGATTTCATAGGCCCAGAGCGAAGGAGCAAGCATGCGGAACCGGCCCTCTCGGAGGGCTGCGTCCCGAAGGGCCACCGCCTGCTGGACGTGGTCTTCGTCGTCCAGGGCCCACTTCAAGGCCACGCTCGCGTCGACAACGACGTAATTCATCGTCGTCGGCCTTCCCGAACGAGTTCGGCCACGGGTATCCCGATGGGGCCGATGCGCTCCCGAAGGGCATCCAGGGCGCGGGCGGCTTCTTCCGGGCTTTCGATGGCAGGTAACAGACCGTCTTCAGCCAGTTGACGGCGAAGGGCCAGCAAGGCGTAGGCGCTTATGGACATCCTTCGACGCGCGGCCGCGATCTTCACTTTTTCATGCAACGTGGGATCGTCCAGGTAAATGTTGAGGCGACTTCGTATACCCATGTGTCTCCTCTCCGGTCTCCGGGGATACACCCCCATCATAGCACTATAGTGCTATAGCGTCAAAAGCCCCCTCTGCAACGCGCAAAATACCAACGCTCCCATGAGAAGGGATGAATTGAGGGGCGGCGAAGCCGCTTCCTCCACTCCTGCATAGACAAACTGGGTGTCTTTTAGCGGATTTGCGAATATGCGAATCAACGAACGACCAACGACCATCGACCAACGACCACCTACTGCCCACTGTCCACTGCCCACTTGCACGTCACAAGAGTTGGTGCCGGTCAGGGTAGGGGTTACACCCGTTACCTGGCCCTGGGGGGTTACGTACACATCGTTTCCCGCACGGCGCGACGTCAAACAGTTTCGGTCCACCGTTACGTTGGTGACGCTTACGGCATCGCCATCGGGGTCAGAAAGAGTAAGGCTCAAGCGGTGCTCCGTGGGGTTTTGGGTGCGCAGGGTTTTGTTGGCGTCCCAGTACCTTTTAGCGTCGTAGGTGATGTTGGTGGGTCCGTTGATGGTGCAGGTAGGTGGGTTGTTGCCCCCGCCTCCGCCGCCGTTTCCACTGCAAAAACAGTAATTTCCCCCGGGGTCGTAAAGACAACGGCAGCCGGGTCCACAGTCGGAATCCACCTGGCATTCGTCGTTGCCACATGGCACTGTACCGCATTCTGCTGCCGGATAACATGTTGCTGCACAGCCCTGGCCGGGTATTCTTTGCACTATGGTGCAGGTACCAGGATTGCGGCATACATCACAACATCTGCAACATTCTGCATTCAGGGGGTTTCCAAAAATTAGTATTGCAAGAATGGAGGATAGAATAACAAGGAATAAATTCACTACAAATCGTTTTGGTTTCCACAGAAGCATATCTTATTCTAACATTACATCCCTCATTTTTCAAAATACACAGCTACCTCTGCTGGGAGTGAAGAAACATCCCTTGTTTGGTAAGAAGCCTCAAGATGATAACGCGCTAAATACCTTTTACCAGTAACCACGGGATCTGCCTTTATGACAAGTGCAGGTACCCTCGCGCTGTTTTCCTCTTCTTGTGGGCTAAAAAAATAAAACTGAATTCCTTCTCTGTTTATAAATGTTACGTATTTACTTCTACTTCCCAATAAACTGGATTCTCCAAGTTCAGCCCAATATCCTTGATTGCCTATCCACATTAGATCTAATGCTTTTGCGGTTTGTTCGTCCAGCGGCTCAACTTCCAATTTTATTTCATTACCATCCCGTGTGATGACGCCATAGAGCCACACCGGAAACCGGCCTATTTGCCAACTGTTTTTGGCAACGAAAAATAATTGTGCTTTTATAATAGCGTGATACTCTTGACCGGGTTGCAAGGCTTCTGTAAATCCAACTTGTTCGAGAAGGTAAGCCAAGTAGTACTCCACGCCTTTTTTGAAATCATAAAAGGTCAATTCATCTCTATCTTTGAAATAATTGAACTCTATATCTACCTCTGTGGTTTTGCCTTCCTTTACCCATTCCAAGAGGGTGGCATAGGGGTCGGCTTCGGGGGTACTAAGTTGGGCAAGGTCAACTTCGGTGCCTGCTGCGTCTTGTTCGGCCTCGGAGGTGGCTTGTGGGGTGGTTTCTTGGGTGGCTTCTTGGGTAGCCTCGGAGGTGGCTGGTATTTGGGTAGGGG
>JALWJZ010000064.1 GCA_026996855.1 Anaerolineales bacterium | reverse complement strand
GCCCCGCTATGCGCCCGGCACCCTGGTGGCATACGAGGCCCAGCCGGGCGATACTCTGGTGGCCCTGGCCGCCCATTTCAACACCACGGTGGAAGCCATCCGGCAGGCCAACCCGGACCTGCCCCCGGGCATCACCACCCTGCCGCCGGGGCAGACGTTGCGCATTCCCATTTACTACCTGCCCACCTGGGGCAGTCCTTTCAAAATCCTGCCCGACCCCCTCTTCGTCTACGGCCCGGCCAGCCGCGAGTTCGACGTGGAAGAATTCCTGGCCTTCACACCGGGCTGGTTGAAATCGGCTCAGGTGCCCTTTCAGCAAAGCACCTATCCGGCCGGATACGTCATCCGCGAAATCGCCCTGGCTTTCAGCATCGACCCGCGGCTGCTTCTGGCCTTGCTGGATTATCAGGCCGGTGCCCTTTCCCAAGAAACCCCGCCTCGCCCCCTGGAAACCATTCTGGGCTTTGAAGGTAAACGCTACGAAGGCTTTGCCTTGCAGGTTTCCCGCATGGCCGACATGCTCAGCCAGGGCTACTATGGCTGGCGCACCGGGCAGTTGACCCGGTTCTGGCTTTCCGATGGCACCGAAGTGCGCCCAGACCCCTGGCAAAACGCGGCCACCGTGGCCTTGCAATACTACTTCGCCCGGGTGATGCCGGCTTCGGCCTATCACCACGCGGTGGGGCCTCAAGGCTTTTTCCGGGTGTACGCCGCCTGGTTCGGCGACCCTTGGTTGCATCCGCCACCGCCCCACATCCCCGGTTCTTTGCGCCAGCCGCCCTTCGTGTTCCCCTTCCAAAAAGGCGAAGTGTGGGCCTATACGGGCGGCCCCCATCCAGCCTGGGGAAGGATGGGGACGTGGGCGGCCATTGACCTGGCCCCGCCCGGCAAATACGGATGCGCCATGGCGCCGGAGCCGGTTACCGCCGTGGCACCGGGCCTGGTGGTGCGCTCGGCCCGGGGCATCTTGGTCCTGGACCTGGACGGGGACGGCGACGAGCGCACGGGCTGGAACGTCTTTCACCTGCACGTGAGCAACCGTTTGCCCGTAGGATCCCTGGTCAACGTGCGCCAGGTCCTTGGATACCCCTCCTGCGAAGGCGGACGCTCAACGGGTACCCACCTGCATTTCGCCCGCAAGTACAACGGGGAATGGATTCCCGCCTGGGGGGTGATTCCCTTCAACCTGGAAGGCTGGATCGTCCAAAAAGGGAATGCGCCCTACGAAGGGTACCTTTACAACCACGGCTACCGGGTCGTGGCCAGTCCTTACGGCAAGGACACCTCCCTCGTGCGGTCCGCGCTGGATTATCAATTCCTATCTCCCCCCGGGCAACCTGTGGAAAACCCCTGAAAAGCCTGTGGAAAACCCTCGTTTTTTGAGGAAAACTTCGCGAAAATTTCTGTGGCATTGCGAAAACACCCCGCTTACAAAAAGAAGCAGGGCTTTCTTTCCCCAAGTCTTCCCCACCATCCTCCACAAGATGGTCCCAGGTTGAAAGTCGCCAAGACCGCAGATTTTCCCTCTTCAAAAGGAAAAGGGACCAAATATGGGGGCAACCGCAATCTTTCCCCAGATTCCCCACCCCCTACAATAACGACGAAAATCATTCACACAATCTCTGATATTTGCTCAACAAAAGTTTTCAAAAAGGAATCGTTTCACCTTGTGGAAATTCCCAGATTTTGCAACCTTCGAAAGAGAGAAGGATTATCCGTGTAATGGATGGCGTGCATACCCACCCGGCGGGCGCCCTCCACGTTTTCCGGCATATCGTCAATGAAAACGGCCTGTTGGGGCAGCACGCCCAGTTCCCCCAGGATGCGGGCATAAATGCGGGGGTCGGGTTTCATCAAGCCCACCTCCGCGGAAATCACCTGTACGTCGAACAGGTCGGCCACCGGCGTGGTTTTGAGCCATTCCCGCAGGGTAATCCACGCATTGCTCAGCAAACCCACTTTGTAGCGGTTCCGGAGTTGACGGGCAAAGGCGATGAGTTCGGTGTTGAAGCGGTCGCCGCCCCAAAAGGCTCGTTCCATTTCTTCGAGATTCGGGTCGGGAATGCCCAATTCTCGGGCCACGTAAAGCCACAACTCCCGGGGATGGATTTCCCCCAATTGGGCGCGGGTACCCTCCGGGCCGGTGAGAACCAGGTATTCCAGGTGTTCTCGGGTGACGCCATAACGTCGGGCCAGGGCTTCTCGGGGACCGTAATCTTCGGTGCGAATCAACACCCCGCCGAAGTCGAAAATCACCGCTTGAATGTCCATGAGAATGCTCCTTTGAGGAAAGGTTTCCTTTCATTGTACTGGCGAATGCTTGATTTCTCGCCCTTTTGTTTTGGGTACGGCGTATAATGGAAACGCATTTTGGTTTTGGGAGGAAAGGTCATGGACCTGAAAACACGGCTCCAGAAGGAACTCAAAGAGGCCATGCGTGCTCGGGATGAACGGCGCAAACAAACCTTGCGCATGTTGCTTTCTGCCATCAAACTGGCCGAAGTGGAAAAAGGCGCGCCCTTGAGCGAAGGGGAAATCCTCAATGTGGTCCGGCGTGAGGTGAAGAGCCGTAAAGAAACGCTGGAAATTGCCCGGGAAAGCGGTCGTGACGACATTGTGCAAGAGGTGCAAGAGGAAATTGCCATCCTGGAGGCCTTCCTCCCGCCCGCTTTGCGTCCTGAAGAACTGGATGCGATAATTGAAGAAGCCATCCAAAAAGTGGGGGCCACTTCCATCAAAGATATGGGGCGGGTGATGAAAGAGGTCATGGCGAGGGTACAGGGTCGGGCCGAAGGTGGTGAAGTCAGTCGGCGGGTGAAGGAGCGACTCACCGCTTTGGGGTAGTTTTGAATGACATCCACCACCGTGCGACGCCCCTGGTACTTTCCTTTGTTGCTCCTGGGCTTTCTCCTGGCCTGGTGGGGCCTTTGGTTCATGCCCTACCTGCGGGAAATGCGCAACCCTTCTTTCCAGGTGGGGCAACCGGCCCGGCGCACCGTTGTGGCACCGCGTAAAATCGTCTTCGTTTCCAAAAACACCGTTTCCCCGGGA
This sequence comes from Anaerolineales bacterium, assembly GCA_026996855.1. GTDB lineage: Bacteria > Chloroflexota > Anaerolineae > Anaerolineales > DRMV01 > S139-71. The sequence continues at coordinate 41,406 of JALWJZ010000064.1, read as the reverse complement.
GAGACGAGCCAGGTCGCCGCGGTTTCACCGGACACCGCTTTGTTTCTGGAGCATCGTTCCCGGTTCGTCGCCGTCCTGGAGGTCATCTCTCTTTTGCGGCAGGCCGAGTTTTTGTCCGAACAGGAAAAAATCCAGGATTTGACCCTGCTGGAGCCGCTCAACCTTTCCCCCGAAGAAGCCCGTTTCCTGTTGGCTTTGCCCGAAACTTCCTGGAAACGCATTCGTTTGGCCGCCCTTGCCCTTTTCAACTTCTTGATTCAGCGCCAGGACCTGTCCACCGATCCGCAAATTTTGCGGGACATGGTTCGTCAGCGCCTCCCTTTGGACCTGGCCCAGCGGGAACAAATGTGGGTGGAACGCCTGGTTTTGCCTTATGTGCAGGCTTATGCGCTCTACCCTTCCGCAGTGCGAAGCCAGGTGCGCGTGTATCAACCGGGGGAGGTCATCATCCGCCAGGGCGAAACGGTAACCCCCGAGGTCTATCGGGTTTTGCAGGAATTGGGCCTGGTGGTGGAAGCCCAGACCCTGACCGACCTGATTTGGGACAAGCGCTTTTCCTTTTTTGTGCTGGCTTCCTGGTCGCTGCTATGGGGGCTGTATGTATGGCGTACCCCCGTCATGTGGTTGCCCTCCCGTATGGCCGCTTTGGTGATTGGTTTTCTGGCGGTCCTGGCCCACGTGCGGCTTTGGTTCCCCCTGGTGTACAACATCCCCTGGGTGGGGTTTTCCTATCCCTTTGCCCTGTACCCTTTGTTGGTCCATCTTTTCTTCGGCCCCTGGGCCGGTGTGATGTGGGGTTTTCCCTTGCTGTTTTCCGGGTTGGTGGACCATCTGTGGGTGGAATCCCTCCTGACCTACCACACCATGAGCGCGCTGGCCGGGTTCGTACTTCTCAACAAGCCTCAGGGGATTTTCGAATACCTCAAAGCCGCGTTGGGGATGACGGTGGTGGGTATGTGGGTGTTGGTGGGGTATGTCCCTCACCTGGGGGTGACGTTTGCCGATGTATCCACCTGGCTTCCTCTCCCCTTCTTCACCAGCATGATTACCATGGGTTTGACGGTCTTCATCGAATACGGCCTGTCCTGGCTCTCGGGGCGGGTAACCCGGTTGCATTTGCTGGACCTGGTGCGACCGGAGCACCCTTTGCTCCGACGCCTGGCCGAAGAGGCGGAGGGTACGTACCAGCACAGCCTGGCCGTGGCCACCCTGGCCGAGCATGCGGCCCGAGCCATTGGCGCGGATGCCTTTTTGTGCCGCGTGGGTGGGCTGTACCACGACATCGGCAAACTCAAGCGTCCCCATTTCTTCACCGAGAACCAAACCCCGGACATGACCGTGTCCATGCCTTCTGACCCCTACCGAATGGCCCGCATCATTCGGGAGCACGTGTTCTACGGGTTGCAACTGGCTTCCCAGTACCGGCTCCCGCGGCGCATTCGCGACTTCATCGCGGAGCACCATGGGACCACCCTGGTATGGGTGCCTTACGTCAAGGCCGTGGAAGCCGCCGGCGGAGATGCTTCCAAAGTGCCCATCGATGCCTTCGCTTACCCCGGCCCCAAGCCCCGCTCGCGGGAAACGGCCATCCTCATGCTCGCGGACATTTGCGAAGCCCGGGTCCGGTCTCAGCAGCCGAAAAGCGAAGAAGAAATCCGAGAAATCGTGCGTGATAGTGTGAATTTGCGTTTCCGCGAAGGCGAACTGGACCTTTCCGGCTTGAGCATCCGGGATTTGCGTCTCATCGAAGACGCTTTCGTGCAGGTCCTGATGGGGATGATGCACGGGCGGGTGCGTTATCCCAAAGCGCCGAGGGAAAAGGCCGAGGCGCAGAGGTCGCGCCTCGAGCCTTCGGTGCGCATGAAATCTCCCGAGGAAGAACCCACCCTCATCGCGCCGCGTGGCTGGAGAATCCCTTCGGAAGGGAAGGGAAAGTGATGTTGTACGTGCAGGCCGAAACCGCGGACTGGAAAGCGGCCGTGCCCCTGACCTGTTGGGAGCAACTGACCCAGGAGGTGTTGCGTCGGCACGGCATGGATTTGAACACGGTGGATTTCACGGTCAACCTGGTGGGCCGGGCGACCATGCGCTCCTACCACCAGCGCTATCGCGGTTACGCCAAGGATACCGACGTGATGGCCTTCCCCGACCACAGCGTGGACCCGGAAACCCACCGCCTCTACCTGGGCGATGTGCTCCTTTGCTTTCCCGTGGCCCGGGAGCAGGCGCAACAGGCCGGTCACGACCTGGCCGCGGAATTGTGCCTGTTGTTCGTACACGGCCTGCTCCACTTGCTGGGCTACGACGATGAGACCCCCCAAGAACGCGCCCGCATGTGGCAGGTGCAAAGGGAGGTACTTGAAACAGCCCAAGTGCCTTTGCGCGACCTTCCCTGATTTATTTCAGGAGGGTGGCTTTGCCACCCTCTTGAACTTTGGTTTTTTGTGGTGGGCTTTCGCCCACTACAAAAAGATGGCGATAATCCTTCAAAACAAACCTTGTTTTGGCGGTGAGGCCGCCTTCACCCAGGGTCACAAAGCGATGAATCGCTACAAACCCAGCCTTATTTTCAAAGGCCAAATTTGAGGAGGGTAGCAAAGCCTTGAAATTTCGTCCATGCCGTTGCTCCCGCGATGGGGAAAGGGTGCGCAAGTACCTTTCCCTTCCGCCTCAGTCGAACTGCCGAAGCAGACGTATGTCATTGCTCCAGAAGAAGCGAATGTCCTGGATGTGGTGCAGGAGCATGGTGATGCGCTCCGGCCCCATGCCAAAGGCAAAACCGGTGTACTTTTCTGGGTCGTACCCACCGTTCTTCAAAACCGTGGGATGCACCATCCCACACCCCAAAATTTCCAGCCAGCCGGTGTACTTGCACACCGAGCAGCCTTTGCCTTGGCACAAGAAGCATTCCACATCCATCTCCGCGCTGGGTTCGGTGAAGGGGAAGTGGGAAGCCCGGAAGCGGGTGCGCACTTGAGGGCCGAACATGCGCCGTGCCCAATCGGTGAGGGTGCCTTTCAGGTCGCTGAAGCGCACCTGTCGGCCCACCACCAGCCCTTCGATTTGGGTGAACTGAATCTCGGAGCGGGCGGTGATTTGCTCGTAACGGAAGCACATACCGGGAAGCACCACCCGAATGGGAGGTGGATCCTCCGGATTCAGCGAGGCATAAAAACGCATGGCGTGAATCTGCCCCGGCGAAGTGTGGGTGCGCAACAGCACCGGATAGGTTTCCCCGTCGCCGTCCACGTCCACGTAAAAGGTATCTTGCATGTCTCGTGCGGGATGATGGGGTGGGATGTTAAGCAACTGGAAGTTGTATTCGTCCAATTCCACCTCGCGCGAAGTGAACACCTGAAAGCCCATTTCCGCGAAGATGCGCAGAATGCGGCGAATGGTGCGGGTGGAGGGATGGAACCGACCCGGCGTTGCAGGACGCCCCGGCAGGGTGACGTCCAGGGTTTCCTGCAAGGCCCGTTGCAGTTTTTCCTGTTCAAGGGCCTGCTTGCGGGCTTCGTAGGCCTCGGTGAGCCGGTCGCGCATTTCGTTGATGCGCCGGCCAACCTGGGGCCGTTGTTCGCGAGGCACCTCCTTCAGCCGGCTGAAGGCCTGCATGATGGGCGATTTGCGTCCCAGGTAGCGCACCCGCCAGGCTTCCAGGGCGGCTTCGTCCTGCACCTGCTTGAGCGCTTCCAGGGCTTCTTGGAATTTGCCTTCCAGTTCTTCCCACATGGTCATGCTCCTTGCCCGATGGTGTTTTGAGCGTGGGGAAAAGAGGTGAGGGCCGCATGGAAGGCCCTCACCTCCTCCCGTTAGTGGCTGCACCCACAACGGCCATCGCCGCACCCGCAGGTGTGCTGGTGTTCCGCCTCCGCGTGCACGGGTTGAGGCGGTAATTCGATGGTGAACCCTTCGCCCATGGGCGTCTGCACGAAGTCCACCCGCGCCCCGTCCACGATGGCCAGCATGTCGCGGTCCACCACGACCTTGAGGCCGTCTACCTGGAAGACATGGTCGTAGGGGTGGACTTCGCGATCGAAGGCCATGGCGATTTGCGGCGAGCATCCGCACCCGCCGGAGATGTAAAAGCGCAGGGCGCAGTCTTCCAGGCCCCGTTCGCGTTGAATGGAGCGCAGCCGTTCCAGCGCAGTGGGGGAGATGTGGACCCCACGAAATGCCTCACGCACCGGGCACCTCCTGATGGGAGAATTTCAAAGCGGGCGGGAAACGATGTGCGCGCATTTTTTCCCGCCTCCCCGGCCCTCACAAGGGCAGGCCGGGTGCCCTAAGCATAGCATAAAAGCGAGGGATTGCACGCAAAAACGCCGAGGGTAAAGCCCTCGGCGTTCCTACGCGACTTCCTGGCACGGGTCGGGCTTACTTGCCGGGGATGGGCAAGAATTGGAGGGGATTCACCTTCCCGTACTGCTGATGCATTAGTTCCAGATGCACATGAGGACCTGTGGAACGACCCGTGTTCCCCATGGAACCGATAATTTGCCCTTGAAAAACTTCGGTACCGCAACCCGCGATGATGCTGCTCAAGTGGGCGTACAACGATTGCCAGCCGTTGCCGTGGTCCACCACGACGACGTAGCCGTAACCGCCGTTGTGCCAGCCGGCGTACACCACCACACCATGGTCCACCGCGAAGATGGGCAAGCCCACGGCTCCGGGGATGTCGATGGCCGGGTGGGCCATGCTAAAGCCCTGGGAGACCCGATACACCGTGGTGGGCCAGATGAAGGTGTAGGTTCCAATGGGGCCGTAACCAATGGGACCGCATTCTCCGGGCCCCTTCAGCCGAGAGAAGGCCAGGCGTTCCCGAATGAAGCGAGGCAGGGTCCAGTCGATGTCTTCGGTTTTGGCTCCGGGGATGAACAACAACGTGCCCGGTTCGATGTTCTTGGAAGCCTCTTCGTCCATGAGCAACGACGGGTCCAGGTTGTTGGAAGGATAGTCCACGATGGCTTCGGGTTCCACCTGGAATTTCTCCGCGATTTCCTGCAAGGTGTCGCCTTCTTGCCATTCGTACAGCACCCCGTCTTGGGGCGGAATGGTGAGTTTCATGCCCGGCTTCAGGTTGTGGGGGTCCCGGTCCAGGACCTCCACGTTGCTCCAGAAGATGGTTTCCACCTTCAATCCGAAGCGTTCGGCAATGGAGGAAAGGGTATCCCCTTTGCGGACCTCATAGGTGATGGGCTCGGTGCGTTGCAGGCGGGGCAGGTCCGTTTCCAGAATCAAGGCGCGGCGAATGCCCGTCACCGGCATTTCCGAGGGGAAGGGCGGCATGGCGGCCACCTTCCCACCGGTGCCCTCCGGTTCCGAAGCGTCGTCGCCGCTTTGCAGGGTGTTTACCGCCAGGGCAACGGATTCCGGGGCTGGGGTCAGGGTGAGTTCCGAGTTGGGGAAATCCACGTACCGGAAGAAGACAACGGCCCCCAACAGGGTCACCGTGAACAGAACGTGGAACAAGATGCGTCCGAAGGGTTCCAGAAGGCCCATATGGGCCAGCCGTTCCAGCGTCCAGAATTCAGGACCGGGCACGTCGTCGTACGCTTCGGGAGAAAAGGCCTCTTTCGGGTCCTGAATGTTGCTTTCTTCCATTGTCGAATCCTCCATATCCCAGGCGCCGGGCCGAAACTTCCCGGGAAATCCGAAGGAAATCTTACTCGGAAAGCCGGGGGACGTCAAGGAAAATGGTTTGCTTTTTTTGGTCGGGGGAACCTTGGGCAACCTTAACGTTTTCGTAGAACTCCTGGCCCTTGGTATACTCGTTGGAGACCGGGGCCTATGGGTGCTGTTTCCCTTTCTTCTCTTCGAGGGAATCTCGGCACTGGGTTTCGAGGATTTCAACGCCCGTTCCAACCGCGAAGCCTTGAAGCCGCTTCCCGGATGTTGACCTTCCGTTGTTCGACAACTTCTCGCAGGGGTGGGGAACATGTTCGTGCATTTGCATGTGCACTCCCGGTACTCCCTTCTGGACGGTCTGATGGATGTGCAGGACCTGGTGAAGGCGGCCAAGGCCCAGGGGATGCCTGCGGTGGCCCTCACCGACCACGGTGTGCTCTATGGGCTGGTAGCCTTCTACCGGGCGGCCCAGACCCAGGGGGTGCAGCCCATTCTGGGCATGGAGGCGTACTTCACGCCCGACCATCGGGTGCGCTCGCGGCAGGCGCCCATGTATCACCTGCTTTTGCTGGCCGTTTCCAACCAGGGGTTGAAGAACCTGTACCACTTGGCCACCAAGGCCCAGTTGGAGGGCTTTTACCAAAAGCCCCGCATCGACCGGGAATGGCTTGCCCAGTATAGCGAAGGTTTGGTCACCACCACCGGGTGCATGTCCGGGGAAATTCCCCGCCTCATCCAGAAGGAACGCCTGGAGGAGGCCGAGGAACGTTTCCGGTGGTTCCTGGACCTGTTCGGCCGCGACCGGTTTTTCGTGGAATTGCAGCAACACGACGACGTGGAAGACCTGGATCGGGTCAACCGGGTGCTTCTGGAATGGGCGAAGAAGTACGACGTCAAACTCCTGGCCACCAACGACGTGCATTACCTTTCCCCGGAAGATGCTAAGCGCCACGACATTCTCCTGGCCATTCAGACGGGCAAAAGCCTGAACGACCCCAAGCGCATGCGCATGGGGAGCACGTATTACTTCCGCTCTTACGACGAGATGGCCCACCTCTTCCGCGAGGTTCCCGAGGCCCTCAAAAACACCCTGCTGGTGGCCGAAATGGCTCAGGATGTGACCCTGTGGCTCAACAGCCTCCGGGGCGACCGGGACCCCGTGTATTACCTGCCCGATTTTCAGGTGCCCGAAGGGGAAACGCCACAAAGCATGTTGCGCCGCCTGGTGGAAGAAGGCCTGCGCCGACGCTACGGCGACCGGGCCGACGACCCCGAAGTGCGGCAGCGCATGGAAGAGGAACTGGAAGTCATCCACAACATGGGTTTCGACACCTACTTCCTCATCGTGTGGGATTTGGTTCGCTTCGCCCGTTCCCGGGGCATCTGGAACAACGCCCGGGGTTCGGCAGGCGGTTCTTTGGTGGCCTATGCCCTGGGCATCACCATGGTGGACCCCCTGGAGTACGGGTTGCTCTTCGAGCGTTTCCTGAACGCGGACCGGCAGACCATGCCCGACATCGACCTGGACTTCCCCGACCATCGCCGGGACGAGGTGATGGCCTACATCAAGGGGAAGTACGGGGAAGACAAGGTGGCCCAAATCATCACCTTTGGCACCATGAAGGCCCGGGCCGCGGTGCGGGACGTGGGCCGTATCATGGAAATTCCCCTGGCCGAGGTGGACCCCCTGGCCAAGCGCATTCCCCAAATTCCCAGCAAGCCCGTCACCTTGCGGGAGTGCCTGGAGGGCAATCCCAACCGGGATGACATCCCCCTCCCGGTGCCGGAACTGGTGGAGGCCCGGAAGAACCCTCGTTACCGGGAACTGCTGGACACGGCCCAGGCCCTGGAAGGGGTCATCCGCAGCGTGGGCACCCATGCCGCGGGGGTGGTCATCACCCCCGACCCCCTCATCGAGCACCTGCCGTTGCATCGGCCCACCTCCAAGGATTCCGAAGAAGGCCCCATTCGACTGGTGACCCAGTTCGAGATGGGCGACCTGGAAGACCTGGGCCTGCTGAAGGTGGATTGCCTGGGCCTGGCCACCATGACGGTGATGCAGAAGGCCTGTGAAATGATTGCGGAGCGACACGGTAAGGTGTACACCCTGGAGACCATTCCCACCGACGACCCAGCCGCGTACGCCTTGATGAGTCGGGGTGAAACCGCGGGCGTGTTTCAGGTGGAGGGCGAAGGTTTCACCCGCATGATTATGAAGATGCGGCCCACCGAATTGCGCCACGTGATTGCCGCGGTGGCCCTGTACCGCCCCGGCCCCATGCAGTTCATCGATTCCTTCATCAGGCGTATGCACGGGGAAGAGGAAGTGACCTATCCCCATCCCGATTTGGAAGACATCTACGGCGAAACCTACGGCATCCCGGTGTACCAGGAACAAATCATGGTGGCGGCCCGGAAACTGGCCGGGTTCACCGGGCCGCAGGCGGATTTGCTGCGCCGGGCCATTGCCAAGAAGAAAAAGAAGGACATCGAAAAGTATCGGGTGCTCTTCATCGAGGGTGCGGTCAAGCGGGGCATCCCGCGCGAGCAGGCCGAGGCCATTTTCCAATCCTGGGAGGGGTTCGCCGCGTACGGGTTCAACAAGAGCCACGCGGCCACGTATGCCGTCATCGCGGTGCAGACGGCCTACTTGAAGGCCCATTACCCCCTGGAGTATATGACCGCGCTGCTTTCCGTGTACATGCACGATTCGGACAAGGTGGCCCTATACGTGGCCGATTGCAAACGCATGGGCATACCCGTCTTTCCGCCGGACATCAACGCCAGTTTTTGGGAGTTCACCATTGAAACCGGGCCCGACGGAAAGGAAGGCATCCGCTTTGGTCTGGGTGGCGTGAAACATGTGAGCCGGACCGCGGCCGAGGCCCTGGTGGCGGCCCGGGAAGAAGGTGGCCCCTTCCAGAGTCTGGGCGACCTCATTCGCCGGGTGCCCCTGCGCAAGGCGGTGGGCAAGCGTTCTCTGGAAAGTCTCATCAAAGTGGGCGCGCTGGACACCTTCGGCGACCGTCAGGTGCTCTTGAAGGCCATCGACCGCATCCTCTCGGCCAGCGACCAGGCCCATCGTATGCAGTCTCGAGGGCAGTTGTCCCTCTTCGGCACGGTGAGCGCCACCCCCGAAATGCAGGAGTTTCACCTTCCCGAGCCGGAAGACCCGACGCCCATCCGGGAAAAGTTGGCCTGGGAACGGGAATTGACGGGGATTTTCCTTTCCGAGAACCCGTTGAGCAAGTACCTGGACCTGCTCCCGCGGTTGGTATCCCACACCAGTGCGCAACTGGCCGACCTGGTCCCCGATACGCCCGTCATCCTGGCCGGGATGTTGACCTCCATCGAAACCCGGCGCACCCGCCGCGGGGAGGTCATGGCTTTTGCCCGCCTGGAAGACCTGCAGGGCCAGGTGGAACTGGTGTTGTTCCCGACGATCTGGAGCCGCTGCCAGGAATGGTGCCAGGAGGGCATCCTGGTGCATGTCCAGGGTCGTACCGACCCGCGGGGCGGCTCCCGTTCGCGGGTCCTGGTGGACCGAATTGCGCGCCTGGCCGATGTCCACGGAGAGGGCCCCAACGGCGCTTCCGCGTCGACGCGGAGAGCCGCGGTGGAAGTCCTTGCCTCCGACCGAGCGGTAGAACCGATCCCCGTGGTGCGCCATGCGGCTCCGGAGGAGGTGCCTTCCCAGATCGAGCCGGCCCTTTCGAAGGTGGTCTCGAAACCTGCGGCCGTCCCGGAAGCGGTACACCGGGAAGCCGCATCCTCTCCCGAGCCGCCAACGCCGATTTTGGGCGGCGCGGAGGCCGCATCCGAACCCCGAGGGGAGAGAACGCCGACCAAACCGCTGGGGGAAGACGCGATGGTGTACCAGACCGAGGCCCCGGTGCCGGCGTCGGCCGCACCCTCGACGGGTTCACGGCACCTGGTGGTGTACATCGAACCCCTGGGGGACCCGGAACGAGACCGTCTGCGACTGGAGCGCCTGCACGACTTGTTGACTTCCTATCCCGGTCGGGACCGTTTCGTGTGGGTGCTTCGGCTTCCCCAGGGTTTGTATCAGGTGGAATTCCCCCAACACACCACGAACATCGAACCGTCGCTGTTGAAGCAACTCGAAGAATGGGGTTTGCACTATGAAATTGCCACCTTGGCGTCCGTCGCTGCCTGAAAAGGTGTCCAAAGCGGGTATCCACCCCTTCGACGCAACCAACCCGCCCTTCTTTTCGTCGGCCATCCAGGTGAATGAGGGAAGGAGAGGGCGCGTTCCTCGCAGGGTATGGGGACTGTTGGTGGCCGTGGGGGTGTGGGGCCTGGCCCTTTGGCTCGTGTTTTCGGGTTTGCTGGTGTTTGCGGCTTGGCAGGGCGGCGAGTCTCTGGCCCGGGCCGGTGCGGCCGCGGCCACCTTGCTGGTGAGCCTGGTGCTGTGCTTCGCCGCGCCCTGGTTGGTGGTGCTGGCCGGCATGGTGTACCTGGCGCATCAAACCCGACGGCGCCTGCCCCAGTGGGTCGCGCCGTGGCGCCGTCGGGCCTTGCGGGCGCGCATGGCCACCCAGAGCCTGGCCCACCATGTGGCCCGGCCGGTGCTGGTGGGGTACGGCGTGGCGGCTACGGTGCGCGCCTTGCTTCGGGTTCCCCAGCGGGTGTGGAAGAGCCTGAAGGGCTGAGGCTTCCGCTTCCAATGTGCGGCCGTCTGGTACCCCTTGGCGACCAAGATCGAGGGAGACGCGTTCCTTTGCACAGGTTGGTTGAACCATGCCGCGAGAACGCACGGTATACGTTTGCCAGGTGTGTGGCCGCCGAGCGGCCAAGCCTGTGGGCCGCTGCCCCCAATGTGGGGAATGGAACACCTACGTGGCCCAGGTAGAAAAGCCCGAACCCCGGGGCCGCGGTCGCCGGGTGGTGAAACGGGACCCCCGCCGATTGCAGGACATCCCGCCCCTGGAAGATGCCCGATGGCCCGTGCCCATCGGGGAATTCGCCCGGGTATTGGGCGGCGGCATCATGCCGGCCAGCCTGGTGCTTTTGGGCGGCGACCCCGGCATCGGTAAGTCCACCCTGCTTTTGCAGATGGCCCTGGAGGTGGCCCGGGAGCGGCCCGTGCTTTACGTTTCCGGGGAGGAATCCGAGGCCCAGATACGCTTGCGGGCCCAGCGCCTGTGGCGAGAAGAAGACGGGGCACCCCGGCCTTTCCCCGAAAACTTTTACCTCCTCTCCGAAACCGACCTGGAGGCCCTGCTCCTCGGGGTGGAGCGTGTGCAGCCTGACGTGCTCATCGTGGATTCCATCCAGACGGTGTACCTGCCCGACCTGGAAGGGGTGCCCGGCGGTGTGACCCAGGTGCGGGAGTCGGCCTTGCGGCTCCAGGCGCTGGCCAAGGAGCAGGGTCTGGCCGTGTTCCTCATTGGTCACGTGACCAAGGAAGGGGTGCTGGCCGGGCCGAAATTGCTGGAGCACCTGGTGGATACAGTCCTGTACCTGGAAGGCGACCGGTACCAGGCGTACCGCCTGTTGCGCGCGGTGAAGAATCGCTTCGGCCCCACCGCGGAAGTGGGCGTGTTCGAAATGACGGACCGGGGCATGACCGAAGTCCCCAACCCGTCGGAGGTTTTCCTGGCCGGTCGGGTGGTGGATGCTCCGGGTTCGGCCATTGCCGTAACAATGGAGGGGACCCGTCCCCTTTTGGTGGAAATTCAGGGCCTGACCAGTCCCACGCCCTTTGGCCAGCCCCGCCGCACGGCCATTGGTGTCGATGCGTACCGCCTGCTTTTGGTGCTGGCCGTGCTCACCCGCCGGGTGGGCCTGCGCCTGGGCGACCAGGACGTGTTCGCCAACGTGGTGGGAGGCTTGCGTTTGCAAGAACCGGCCGCGGACCTGGCCCTGGCCGCGGCCATTGCCTCCTCCTTTCAGGACCGGCCTGTGCGGGCCGACGCTGTGCTCATCGGCGAGGTGGGCCTGTCCGGGGAGTTGCGCGAAGTGAGCCACCTGGAAGCCCGGGTGCGGGAGGCGGCCCAGTTCGGCTTTCGCGTGGCCATCGTGCCCCGGGTGCTGGCTCGCCGCAAGCCCCGCTGGCCCCAGGGCATCCAGGTGCTGGAAGCCCGCACCCTGCGCCAGGCCTTGCATTGGGCCCTGGTGGGCGGCGAAGGGTGAGAGGCGCCTTTCTTCAACCGGGCTTTCGTTTTGTTTGACACCGCTTTTTCCCTGGACTACACTTGAACCATCTCGCCTCGAGGAGGGACGGCCATGCCAATGGATCCCATGACGGCTCAGGACCGTATTGGTCAGCGTGTACGCGCCTTGTTGGAGCGCCTGGAATGGGGGCGCCGCAACAACCTGTATTTCTACAACGTGCCCGTGGAAGAGCTCATGGGCGGTGCGCGGGTGCGGGTCGGCGGCCGAGAGATGCTCATGTTCGCTTCCTACAGTTATCTTGGCCTCATCAAGCATCCCCGTATCAACGAGGCGGCCAAGCGGGCCATTGACCGTTACGGCACGGGCACCCACGGCGTGCGTTCTCTGGCCGGTACCCTCCCTGTGCACCAGGAACTGGAAGAAACCATTGCGGCATTCAAAGGCGCCGAAGCCGCGGTGGTGTTTTCCTCGGGTTACGTCACCAACCTGAGCGTGATTGCTGCGTTGGTGGGCCGGGGCGATTACGTGTTCTCCGACAAGTTGAACCACGCCAGCATCGTGGACGGCTGTCTCATGTCCGGGGCCAAGTTCGTGCGTTTCCGCCACAACGATATGGAGTCCCTGGAGCAGCGTTTGCAATCCGTGCCTGCGGACGCGACCAAACTCATCGTGGCCGACGCGGTGTTCAGCATGGACGGCGACATCATCGACCTGCCCCGCCTGGTGGAACTGGCCGAGAAGTACAACGCCTGGCTGATGATCGACGAGGCCCATTCCGTGGGTGTGCTGGGCCCGACGGGGCGGGGCATCGAGGAACACTTCGGCCTGGACGATGTGGTGGACATCAAAATGGGCACGCTGAGCAAGACCATTCCCTCGGTGGGCGGTTATATCGCGGGGAAGAAAGAGTTGGTGGATTACATCCGCCATGCCAGCCGCGCTTACATTTTCTCCGCCGCCCTGCCCCCGGCCCAAGCCGCGGCAGCCGCGGAGGCCTTCCGGGTCATCATGGACGAGCCCTGGCGGGTGGAGAAACTTCAGGCCAATGCCCAGCATTTCATCCAGGGCCTGAAGGAGCGGGGTTTCAACACCCTGTTCACCGAAACGGCCATCGTGCCCATCCTGTGCGGCGACGATGAGACCGCCTTCCGCATGACCGCAGAGTCCTTCAAGCGGGGGATTTTCGTGCTACCCGTGATTTCCCCCGCGGTGCCCGTGGGCCTGGCCCGGCTGCGGGCCACGGTGACCGCGGCCCACGAACCCGAGGACATCGAATACGCCATGGACGTGTTCGTGGACGCAGCCCAGGCCGTGGGCCTGCCCCTACACCAGCCCACACCATGAGGACCGACCGTGGGCAGTCCGCTGTCTGCTGACGGCCGACCGCCGACGGTAGACCGCCGACTGCCCACCACGGACAACCCACGTATGGCTTCCCTTCTCCTCAAGCCCGGCCGGGAAAAGGCGTTGTTGCGTCGGCACCCGTGGGTCTTTGCTGGTGCGGTGGCTCAGGTCAAGGGTCGGCCCGCGGCTGGCGAGACCGTGGCTGTGCTCACCGCTCAGGGACGGTTTCTGGCCCAGGCCGCGTACAGCCCCCGTTCTCAAATCCGCGCCCGAGTGTGGACCTTCCGGGAAGACGAAGTCATCGGCCCGGATTGGTTTCGAAGGCGGCTGGAACAGGCTCGAAAGCGGCGGGAAGGCCTCATCGGGCCGGATACCACCGCGTATCGGATGGTGTTTGGCGAATCCGACGGCCTTCCCGGCCTGATTGTGGACCGCTACGAAGATACCCTGGTGGTTCAGTTCTTGAGCGCGGGCGCGGAGTACTGGCGGGAAACGTTGGTGGACTTGCTGGCTGCATGGCCCGAGGTGCGCCATATCTATGAGCGTTCCGACACCGAAGCCCGCCGTCTGGAAGGCCTGGAACCCCGCACCGGCCTCCTGCACGGGCATCCACCCGAAAGGGTGCGCTACCGGGAAAACGGCCTGACCTTCGTCGCGGACATCTTCCGAGGACACAAAACGGGTGCGTACCTGGACCAGCGGGAGAATCGAAAGGTGGTGCGCACGCTGGCTCGGGGTCGCCGCGTGTTGGACGTGTTCGCTTACACCGGCGGGTTCACCGTGCACGCCCTGGCCGGGGGTGCGGCTTCGGTGGTGGCGGTGGATGTCTCGGACGAAGCCTTGCGTCTGGCCCGGGAAAACGTGGCGGGGAACGGTTTTGACCCCCACGGGGTGGCATGGGTGCAGGGCAACGCTTTCGAAGTGCTTCGGGAAATGGTGCGCGAAGGGCGTACCTTCGACCTGGTGGTGTTGGACCCGCCCAAATTCGCGTTTCGTGCCGACCAAGTACCCCGGGCCGCGCGTGGGTATAAGGACATCAACCGACTGGGCTTCCTGCTTTTGAACCCCGGCGGGTATTTGGTCACCTTCTCCTGCTCGGGCCATGTGGAAGCGGGGTTGTTCCAGAAAATCGTGGCGGATGCCGCGCTGGATGCGGGCCGGTGGGGGCAAGTGGTGCGTCGCCTGTTCCAGGGTCCCGACCACCCCGTGGCCCTGCCCTACCCCGAAGCGGCTTATCTCAAGGGGTTGGTGATAAACATGAGCAGGTGAGAAGGCTCGGAAGGGCCTTCTCACCTGCTCCATCTTGGGAAAGGCCTTGTCATTTGCCCGCTTCCGAGTAAACTGAAAATGCCGCCATGGGAAGCGACGGAAACCCGTGTTGGACGGTTGGGCCTCCCAACCGTTCTTGTTGTGTTTAAGCGGGAAACGCCCAAGTTTTGCCTGCACAAAACCCTTCCAGGAAGGACGAAGATACGGAAGACGAACCATGACGAAAGAGAAACTGCCAACCACAACCATTCAACTGGACCCTTACGGCGATGTGGAGGCCCTGCTTCAGGTGCTCCCGCCGGACCTGCGGGACGCGGTGCGCCAGGCTGGCGCCCTGGAGGACCTCATCGAGGTCATCCTGGACCTGGGGCGGGTGCCCACCGCGCGCTTCGGCCACCAGGGCGAAGTGGTGCTTCGGGACCGGGAGGTCACCCGAGAGGAGATTCAGTACGTGGTGGACCGGGTGGGCGAATTCGACGCGGACAACCGGGCCGGCATCGAGCGCACCCTGCACCGCATCGCGGCCATCCGCAACCGCCGGGGCGACATCGTGGGCCTCACCTGCCGGGTGGGCCGCGCGGTGTACGGCACCGTGGACATCATCCGGGACCTCATCGAGAGCGGCAAGAACGTGCTGCTTCTGGGCCGCCCCGGCGTGGGCAAGACCACCATGCTGCGGGAGGCCGCGCGCATCCTGGCCGAGAAGAAACGGGTGGTCATCGTGGACACCTCCAACGAAATCGGCGGTGACGGCGACGTGCCCCATCCGGCCATCGGCCGCGCCCGGCGCATGCAGGTGCCCACCCCCGCGCTCCAGCACGAGGTGATGATCGAAGCCGTGGAAAATCACAACCCCGAGGTCATCATCATCGACGAAATCGGCCGGGAACTGGAGGCCATGGCCGCGCGCACCATCGCGGAGCGGGGCGTGCAACTCATCGCCACCGCCCACGGCAACACCCTGGAGAACCTGCTCCTCAACCCCACCCTCTCGGACCTGGTGGGCGGCATCGAATCCGTCACCCTCTCCGACGAGGAAGCCCGGCGACGGGGCACTCAAAAGACGGTGCTGGAGCGTCGCGCGCCGCCCACCTTCGACATCCTGGTGGAAATCCAGGACCGCAACCGGCTGGTGGTGCACAAGGACGTGGCCGAAGCCGTGGACGCGCTCTTGCGCGGGTATCCGGTGCAGCCCGAACTCCGCTATCGGGACGAACAGGGGCAGATTCACATCGAGCACCTGACCCCGCCGCCCGGTATGGCCACCCGTCGCAAGGATCGGAAAGGCCCGCGGCGTCAGGACGGCGCCTGGGCCCAATGGGCCGGCGCGGCCGCGAGCGCCGCGGCCGATGCCGGGACCGCTCGCGGGGGCAACGGTCAGGAGCGTCGGGCCGAGGAGGCCGAACTGGAGGCCGTGGGCGTAACCGTGGCCGGTCGGGAACCGGTGCGCATTTACCCCTACGGCGTGGCCCGAGACCGGCTCATGCGGGTGGCCCGGCGGTTGAACGTGCCGGCCATCGTGGTCAAGGACCTGGGCCAGGCCGAGGCCCTGGTCACCCTGCGCTCCTACTACCGCAAACGTCAGCGGGCCATCACCGACGCGGAGGCCCGGGGACTGCCCATTTACGTGTTGCGTTCCAACACCACGGCCCAAATCGAGCGCTTCCTGGGGGACCTGTTCCACTTGCGGGAAGCCGACGACATGGACGACCTGGATCTGGACGACGTGGTGGAAATCACCCAAAAGGCCATCAACGCGGTGCTCAAGGGCCGACCCAGTGTCGAACTGCCCCCGGCGCCGCCCGAGGTGCGGCGGATGCAGCACGAAATGGCCCGGGAAGCCCACCTGCGCTCCAAGTCCACGGGCACCGAACCGTACCGCCGGGTGGTGATTTACCAGGATTGACGGTCCCGCGCCATGCCGGAACTCCCCGAAGTCGAAACCTGGCGCCGTCGTTTGAGCAGGGGTGGCCCCTTTACGCCGCCCCTGCTTGGTATTGGCATTGTGGACGTGGACGTGCGCCTGCCCCGGTTGGTCGCCGAGCCTTCGGTGGAAGCCTTCCGCCAGCGGGTATCGGGAAACCGCATCCGGGCCTGGGGGCGGCGGGGCAAATACCTGCTGGCCTATCTGGACCGGGGCGTGCTCCTCTTCCACCTGGGCATGAGCGGCTCCTTTGCCTTCCTCCCGCCCGACACGCCTTTGCCTCGCCATGCCCATGTGGTCTTTCGGTTGGAAACGGGCTTGCGTTGGGTCTTTCAAGACCCCCGCACTTTTGGCCGGGTGGCCTGGCTGGCCCACCCCTGGCCCTACCTGGCTCCCCGTTTGGGGCCGGAACCCCTTTCCCCCGATTTCACCCCGCAGGTGTGGGCCCGTCGCTTGCAGGGCCGCACCGCGCGGCTCAAGGCCCTGCTTTTGAATCAGCGGGTGCTGGCCGGGGTGGGGAACATTTACGCGGACGAGGCCCTACATCGTGCGGGGTTGCATCCCCTGGTCCGCCCCCAGGACCTGACTCCCGACCAGGTGCGGCGCCTCTGGCAGGCCCTGCGCGAGGTGTTGAGGATGGGCCTGCACCACCGGGGGGCTACCTTCGACGGGGTCTATCCCGAAGGGCAATTCCAAAATCATTTTCTGGTCTACGGGCGGGCCGGGGAGCCATGTTATACTTGTCAGCACCCCATCGCCCGCATTCGGGTGGCAGGCCGAAGCACCCATTTTTGCCCCCGATGTCAACCGTGGCCCCCGGGTGCCCAGGCCTGAGAGGGCGTTTGAGAAGGTGCGAAGCACCTTCTCAAAAGAAGAGAGAATTTTGCGAAATACGCTCGTGGCTGCGGTTTGCGCTTTCGTCTGGAGGTAACTTCTTGTTGTAACGTAGAAGATATTGAAAATCCGAAGGGTTTTCAAACACCCTCTGAGCGGATTGCGGCCGGCAAGGGGCGTTTTCCCTAATCCAGGGGAATGAAGGTGGCCCTTGACGCCAGGCTTGGCATCCGGTAGCGAACTGAGGCCCTGCTTTTCCAACACCGATTTTGAGGTAGGTGGGCCATGTCCATGGTGCTTCCCGCACTTTTCCTGTTCATGTTCGGTTTTACCGTGGGCGCGCTCCTCAGTTGGTGGGTCACCTGGTACTGGGAATGCCCGAAAAAGCACCAGGCC
This sequence comes from Anaerolineales bacterium, assembly GCA_026996855.1. Classification (GTDB taxonomy): domain Bacteria; phylum Chloroflexota; class Anaerolineae; order Anaerolineales; family DRMV01; genus S139-71. Next base: position 23,870 of record JALWJZ010000064.1, on the reverse strand, counting down.
CGGACCGAGGGCGAAAATCAGGAATTCGACATGGCCTTGCGTGCGTCGGAGCAGGGAATGTTCGAGGTGTATTTTGAGGGGCGCTGGCACCAGGAAGCCCGTACCCTCGTGCCTTCCGCCTTCCAGCAATTGCAGCAGATGAGTTTTCGCCTGTTGCGCTGGTTGGACGAGGCCGAACGGCTCCGGTACGCCTCCAGGGAGGATTTGCGTCCGAAACGAAGCCCTTTGCCCGCCTCGGCATCGGCCACCCCCACGGGCCTGGAGCGTATGCACGAGGAAATCGACCAATTGGTGCAACGCAAGGCCCGGGAGATGGGCATCACCGTGCCAGTGCGCATTGCCTCGGCCGGGCACACGGTGGTCATCTGGGTGGGCGACGAGAAATTCGAGCGCCTGGCGGACATTCCCGACGAGCAGGTGCAGCGGCTCATCCGGGCGGCGGTGCAGGAATGGGAGCGCCAGTGGCGTTTGCGGCAGGCCGTGGGCAACGATTTGGCCCCCGGTGCTTGAGGGCGTGCCCGACGCGAAGGGGCAACGTTCTCCAAGTTGTCAAGTCGTGAGGCGTAAGGGGTAGACCCGCTCATTCCAGCGGACAGGAGGCCGATGATGAAATTCGACACCTTCCTGGCCCCCTACCAGGGAAAGGGACGGACCGCGTTGCTGCCGGCCCTGCACGCGGTGCAGGAGGCTCTGGGGTGGATTCCCCCCGAAGGGGCGAAAGCCATCGCCAAGGCCCTGGACGTGCCCCTGGCCGACGTGTACGGTGTGATTTCCTTCTACAGTATGTTCTACGACCATCCCACCGGACGCAACATTCTGCGGGTGTGCAAGGGGCCGGTGTGTCAGGCCCACGGCGCCGAGACTTTGCTGGAGACGCTGAAATCGGCCCTGGGGGTGGAAGAAGGCGAACCCACCGAGGACGGCGCCTGGATGGTGGAAGGCGTGCCCTGCCTGGGCCTGTGCGATGCCGCGCCAGCGGTCATGGTGGGGCCGGAAGCCTTCGGCCCGGTGCAGGACGTGCAGGATGCCGAGGCCGTGCTCAAGCGCAAACTGCCCACGGTGAAAACCCGGGTGGACGGCCCTACGCGGCGTTTGACCGCCCACGTGCTGGGCAGCCGCGCCCTTGCCCTGGAAGATTACCGCGAGGTGGGCGGGTATCAGGCCCTGGAAAAGGCGCTGACGCAGATGACGCCGGAGGCCGTGCGGGAAGCGGTGAAGGCCTCGGGGTTGTGGGGCCGGGGAGGCGCGGCCTTCCCCACCGGGTTGAAGTGGGAATTCGCGGCCAGGGCGCCGGGCGAACCCAAGTACGTGGTGTGCAACGCGGACGAATCCGAACCCGGAACTTTCAAAGACCGAGTGCTCATGGAAGGAAACCCGCACCTGATCATCGAAGGTCTCATCCTGGCCGGGTATGCGGTGGGCGCGTCCAGGGGCTACATTTACGTACGCGGGGAATACGCCAAAGCCGCGCTCATGCTGGACCTGGCCCTCCAGGCCGCGCGCCGTGCCGGCCTGCTGGGGGAGAACATCCTGGGAAGCGGGTTTTCCTTCGACATCGAGTTGCGCCGGGGAGCGGGCGCGTACATTTGCGGCGAGGAAACCGCGCTCTTCGAATCCATCGAAGGAAAGCGGGGCCAGCCCCGCCTCAAGCCGCCGTACCCCACCACCCACGGCCTTTTCGGGAAACCCACGGCCATCAACAACGTGGAAACCCTGGCCAATGTGCCCTTCATCGTGTCCGAAGGCCCGGAGGCCTATCGGAAGCACGGCACGGAGAAGTCGCCGGGGACCAAACTGTTCAGCGTCTCCGGCGACGTGGCCCGGCCCGGCGTGTACGAAGCGCCCTTTGGCATCACCCTGCGGGAATTAATTGAGGAGTGGGCCGGCGGGGTGACGGGTGGCCGGGCCGCGGCGGTGCTGGTGGGCGGTGCGGCCGGGGCCTTTGTGGCCGGCGACGACCTGGACTGGCCCCTGACTCTGGAAAACGGCCAGGAGCGAGGGGTGCCCGTGGGCACCGGCACGGTCATGGTCTTCAACGACCAGCGGGACCTGCGGGCACTTCTGGTCAACCTGGCCTGGTTCTTCGCCGAGGAATCGTGCGGCAAGTGCTTCCCCTGCCAGTTGGGCACGCAACGCCAATGGGAAATCTTGCAACGCCTGGCCCGGGGCGCGGGCCGTCCGGCCGACCTGGCCCTGCTGCACGACATCGGCCACACCATGACCGACGCATCCATTTGCGGCCTGGGCCAGACCGCGTCCATGGCCCTGTTCAGCGCCCTACGCCTCTGGCCCGATTTGTTCACTTCTTCGGCGTAAGGACAATGCCGAACCGGTCGGAACCTTTGTCCCAACCCTCCCGGGCGTCCCTTTCTGGGTTCGTTCGCGTTTTTCGTTTGGGGCCAGGCTGGTTTCCGGTTTTGTGGGCTTTGGGAGCCTTGCTGGTGGGCCTGGCCTCCTGTCGGCCCCAGCGGGTGGCCGAGCGGGGTCCGATGTTCGTGCCTCCCACCGCGCCGCCTTCGGCCACACCTTCCCCCACACCCCCCTTTCCGGTTGGTCCGACCGCCTCCACGCCGGAGCCGCAAGTCACGGCGTGCGTGAACGATTTGCGCTTCGTCCGGGATGAGACCATCCCCGACAATAGCGTGGTATCTCCGGGCCAGGTGCTGGACAAGGGCTGGCGGGTGAAGAACAGCGGCACCTGCGCCTGGGGCGCAGGGTATACCTTGCGCTTCGTGCGGGGGATGCCCATGGGAGCGGAATCGCCCCAACCTTTGTTCCCGGCCAAGCCTGGCGCGGAGGTGGTGTTGCGGGTGCGCTTCGTGGCCCCCGAAGAGCCGGGCATCTACTCCAGCCTGTGGCAGGCTTTCGACCCCCAGGGCCAACCCTTTGGTGAACCGGTATACATCCTCGTTCAGGTGGTGGCGCCCTCCCCCACGCCTTCTCCCTCGGCTGAGCCGTGAATCTTGAAACGCGGCGTTTTGCTGCGGCGCTGAAATACCCCTGGGCGCAAGTTCCATCGAGGCCGTGCCTGGATGCCTCCCCTTTGGGAAGGGTATGGAAATTACGATAGTCCAGACTATCATAGTCGCGACTATGATAGTCTGGACTATGATAGTCTTGACTATTGCTCTGAAAACTCCATAATGGGATATGAACGCTGCAAACCCCCGGTTTTGAGAGGTGTTCCTATGTTTATCAATCGAGAACGAGAACTCCAAGTGCTCGAGGAGCGATATCGGTCTTCGCAAGCCGAATTTTTCGTACTGTACGGGCGCCGTCGGGTGGGGAAGACGGAACTGTTACGGCAGTTTTGTCGCGGCAAACCCCACGTTTTCTTCGTGGCGGATTTGAGCGAGGAAACCTGGGCCTTGCGTTCTTTCACGCGCGAAGTTTCCCGGGCGCTGTTCAATAACCCCGAACGTCTTCCCCCCTTCGAGAATTGGGAGCAGGCCTTTCGTTTTCTGGCTGGATACGCCGAGTCCCAGCGCTTGGTGGTTGTCCTGGACGAATTCCCTTATCTGGTGGATATCCAGCCTGCGCTCCCTTCGATTTTGCAGCGCCTGTGGGACGAACTTCTCAAACACACGAAAATTATGCTGGTACTGAGTGGTTCCCATATTGGCATGATGGAAAAACACGTTTTAGGACATCGCGCCCCTTTATACGGCCGGCGCACGGCGCAATGGCAACTCAAACCCTTTGCCTTTTGGGATGCCCAAAAGTTTTTCCCGGAATGGTCACCCGAAGAACGGGTAAGGGCCTTTGCCGTGCTTGGCGGCATGCCCATGTATCTGCGCCTTTTTCAATCGGCCGATGGGGTGCTGGATGGAATAGCACGTTTTATCTTGCGCCCTGAAGGCCTGTTATACGATGAGCCCCATTTTTTGCTTCGTCAAGAATTACGCGAACCGGGTCGATACTTTGCCGTGCTGGAGGCCTTGGCGTCGGGTCGTACTCGTCGTAATGAAATTGGACAGCGTGCCCGAATTTCCTCCCAATCCCTTCCTTTTTACCTTTCAAAACTCCAGGAAATGGATTTGGTGGAGTATGTGGTGCCTGTGACGGTTCGACAACCGCACAAATTCCGAAAAGGCCTGTATCGTTTGAAAGACCACTTTCTGCGTTTTTGGTTTCGCTTTGTATACCCGTATCGCTTTTCGGGGACCGTTTCTCCAGAGGTGGTCTTGAATCAAGTCCGCCAGCACTTGGACGAGTTCACCTCTTGGGCCTTTGAAGACGTGGCACGCGCGGCGTTTTGGCGTTTGGCTGAGAAGGATCGCCTACCTTGGCCCCTGGCTCGAGTAGGTTCTTGGTGGAAGCGAGAGGTTGAAATCGATGCCGTGGCTCTCAATGCAGAAGGCACCGAGGCCCTTTTGGGCGAGGCCAAATGGACGCGCCAACCGGTGGATATACGTGTGGTAGGCGACTTGCAACGCAAAGCCGAGAACTTTACTCAAGATACAGGTATTCGGGTACGCTCCTTGGTGCTATTTTCCCGATCGGGTTTTACGCCAGGTGTGCAGGCTGCGGCGCAGGAGCAAGGCTGGCTCTTGGTGGATTTGGACACCTTGGTAGAGTTGTGATGTTTTTTGGCCCACCATCACAAGGTTCAATTTTTAGGAACCCATAGCCCGGGGCATTTTGATGCGCCCCGGGCCGTTTTGGTTTGGAAAAACCCCCGAGCGATTGACCCCTTTTCACCCCAAAATGCTGTAGTGGTACTGCCCGCGGACCAGATCGCCCTCCTGGAAGCGGTGGAAGCGGAAAAGGTGTGGCTCGTCGTCGATCCATCGGTCGTGGAGCACCAGGTGGGCCATGCGCCGCCCCAGCGCGGGGGAAAGTTTGAAGCAATGCCCGCTGCCCCCGGCCAGCAGGTACACGTTGTCCCAGTTGGGTACCCGGTCCACGATGGGGTGCCAGTCCGGGGTGATGTCGTACAGCGCGGCGTAGGAAGAGGCCACCCGCACGTCTTCCATCACGGGGAAGCGCCGCACCAGGCGCTCGCCATAGTCGTGGATGAGTTCCAGGGGGACCCGGCGGTTGAAGTCGTCGGGGTCCTGGACCACGTCCTTGGCCTCTTCGGGGCCCAGGTCGCCCATGAAGGTCTGGTGGCCCGTTTCGGGACGCATGTAGAAGGCATAGGGGAAGTCGCCGTACACGGGATGTTCGGGCACGTGGGGAGGACGCTGGAACAGCACCACCTTGCCCCGGGCCGGGGTGATGGGCACTTCATGACCCAGCAGGCGCATCAGACCCGGGCTCCAGGGGCCGGTGGCCAGCACCACTTTGTCCGCGTAGAAGTCGCCCTTGGGGGTGCGTACGCCTTTCACCCGGTTGCCCTCTTTGATGAAGTCCGTGACGCGATGGCCGGTGAGCACGGTGGCGCCCATTTGCTGCGCGGCCCGGGCGAAGGAGTTGGCGGCCAGCACCGGCGAGCAGTAGCCCGATTCGGGTTCGTAGGCCGCGCCGCCCAGGTCTTGCAAGGCGATGTAGGGGATGATTTCCTTGATGGCTTCCGGTGTCAAGAAGGACGTGCGAATGCCCACCCCTTGCTGCATGGCGATGTTTTGCTGGAGCATGGGCACGTCTTCGGGACGCACGGCCAGGACGAAGCCCACCTGGCGAAAGCCGGCGTCGCCGCCGAAGGTGTGCTCCGCGAAGTTTTCCCAGAACCGGAGGGATTCCAGGGCCATGCGCGCGGTCACGGGGTGGGAGTAGTGCTGGCGCACGATGGCGCCGGAGTAGCCCGTGGGCCCCGCGGCGATGTCGTCCTTTTCCAGCAGCAAGACGCGGACGCCTTCCTTGGCCAGATGAAACGCGGTGCTCACGCCGTTGATGCCGCCACCGACCACGATGACCTCGGCATGGGTTGGCGTTTCAGACATGACGCGCCTCCTTCGTTCAAGAGGATGAAATACGCGGCGAACGATTGGTTTTGAATCGACCGAGCCTTGCCCGTTCCACAAGGGCCTCGTCGTGGGTTTGAAGCAGGCCATGATGCCGACGAGGAAAGGTGCGGTGCACAAGGGCAGATGCCGGTCGGCGAACCGGACATCCGGGGGTGCTTTCCTAAATCAGTATAGCCCAAACCGCGTATCCGGTGGCCGTTCGGGAACGACGCCGGAGGGATTTTCTCCCTGGTTCCAGGGAGGTATCGTCTGGGTTTTGGTATAACGGAGGCCGTGGATGCGGGTTCCTGTTGGCGGTTTCCGGATTTTGCGAATGGAGGAGGACGTTCGATGGAGATTCGAGGACAGGTGGCGCTGGTCACGGGCGCTGCCCGGCGGGTGGGGCGTATCTTGGCGCTGACCCTGGCCCAGGCCGGGGTGCACGTGGCCGTGCATTACGGGCATTCGACCCAGGCCGCGGAGGAGACCGTGGACCGGTTGCGGTCCTATGGGGTGCGGGCCGAGGCCTTTCAGGCCGATTTGACCCGGCCGGACGCACCTGTTCGGTTGTTCCGGCAGGTGCAGGAGGTCATGGGCCTGCCCCGTATCCTGGTGAATTCCGCGGCGGTGTTTCTGCCCGGTACGGTGCGGGAAACCACGCTGGAGAATTGGGACCATCACCTGAGCCTGAACCTGCGCGCTCCCTTCTTGCTCATCCAGACCTTTGCCCGCGCGGTGGCGCAGGGGCCGGGGAAAATCGTGAACATCTCCGACTGGCGGGCCGTGTATCCCGGTCGCAAATACCTGGCCTACACGGTGAGCAAAGCCGCGCTGCACACCCTGACCCAGATGGCCGCGCACGAACTGGCCCCGCGCATTCAGGTCAACGCGCTGGCTCTGGGCGCGGTGCTTCCCCCGCCGGGCAAGGACGAAGCCTACCTGGCCCGCCTGGTGGAGCGTACGCCGGGCCGTCGTCCCATCCGGTCCGAGGAAATCGGCCAGGCCCTCCTTTTCCTGCTGCGAAACGACGCGGTAACGGGGGAAATCCTCTTCGTGGACGCGGGCGCGCATTTGGTGCACGGGTGAGGGTGCTGTCTCGCTTCTCCTACGCCCCGCCGGTGGGCAGCCCGGCTTCGCCTTCCCCGCCGATGCGCTTTCCCACTTCTTCCACGTATGCCAGGGTCTGGTGATAGAAGTACTTGCGGAACAGGCGGGCGTAGTGGCCGCCCCGGGCCATCAGGCTGGTGTGGTCCCCCTCTTCCACGATGCGCCCCTTCTCCAGCACCACGATGCGGTCCGCGGCCACCACGGTGAACAGCCGGTGGGCAATCATCACGCTGGTGCTGCCCTTGAGGATGTGGCCCAGGGCTTCCTGAATCTGCCGTTCGGTGAAGGGGTCGATGCTGGCCGTGGCTTCGTCCAGCAGGAAGATGGCCGGGCGTTGCAGCAGGACGCGCAGCAGCGCCACCAGTTGCCGCTGGCCCATGGAAAGGCGGCTGCCCCGTTCGCCCACCTCCGTGTACAGGCCGTCGGGCAGGTTGGCCATCCAGCGGCCGCGGTCGATTTTGCGGGCCAGGGCCAGCACCTCCTCTTCCGTGGCATCCCGCCGCGCGTAGCGGATGTTGTCCAGCACCGTGCCGGAAAACAGGAAGGGTCGTTGCGGTACGTAGCCCAGGTGTCGGCGGTAGGATTTCAAATTCACCCGGCGCAGGTCGTACTCGTCCACCAAAATGCGGCCCTTTTGGAACTCGTAGAGCCGGGCGATGAGCCGCACCAGCGAGGTCTTCCCCGCGCCGGTGTGCCCCACCAGGGCCAGGGATTCCCGGGGATGGATGGAAAGGGAGAAATCCCGGAACACGGTGGTGCCGTCGTCGTAGGCAAAGGTCACGTGCTCGAACCGAATGGCACCCCGCAGGTGCTCCACCGGCAGGTCGTCCAGTTGGCGCACGCGGGGTTCCACGTCCATGAGGGAGAAGACCCGCTCCGCCGCGGCCAGCCCGGCCTGCACCTGGGGCCAGAACGCGGCCAGATTCACGATGGGGAACCAGAACCGCTCCAGCCCTTGCAGGAAAACCATCCACTGGCCCGGACTCAGGGCCCCGTGGAACACCCCCCAGCCTCCGGCCAACAACAACCCCGCGCTGGCCAGGCCGATGACCAGGTTGAGCACGGGGAACGCGCCGGAAAGCACGAAGCCCCGCATCAAGTTCACCCGGTAAGAAGTGCGGTTGGCCTCGTCGAATTCCCTGTAGATGTCGGCTTCTTTGTGGAAATTCTTGGCCACCGCGATGCCGGCGATGGTTTCCTTGATGGTGGCGTTGACCAGGGCCATGGCCCGCAGCCCGGCCAGGGTGACTTTCCGGGCCAGACGGCGCAACCCGTGGGCCACCAGCACCAGCACCACGGCAAAGGCCAGGGTGAGCAGGGTGTAGCGCCAGTCCACGGTGAACAGCACCAGGATGAGGATGAGGGCGAACAGGAACTGGGTAAGCACGTCGGCGATGAGGGTGGTGACCTGGGCGATTTCCCGGGTATCGTTCACCAACCGCGAGGCCACCCGGCCCGAGGCGTGCTTGTCGAAAAAGGCCATGTCGTGGCGCATGACCGCGCGAAACGCGTCCATGCCCAGGTCGTACACCACCTGGGCCAGCACCCGGGCCAGGATGCGCCGCCGTCCCCATTGGGCGGCCCAGAGGAACACCCCGGCCAGCAACAACGCGCCGGAAATGAGGAGGAGGGTGCCCCAGGTCATGCGGCGGGCCAGCGCATCCACCAGCGCGCCGAAGAGCAACGTGGTGCCCGTGGCCATGGCCGAGGCGGTGAACATCAGGGCCACCACACCGGCCAGGGCCTTTCGGTGCGGGCGGAAATAGGGCGACAACCGCCGCACCAGTTCCCGGTCCGGGTAGCGACGGTCGTAGGTTTCCTGCCCCAGACGAGCGAAAAATCCCATCGTTCAGGTCTCCTTGCCGTCCTCTTCCGCGGTGGAAGCCCGATGGCCGCCGTTGCGGCCGGGGAGGAGCAGGGCCGCGTCCGCCAGGGGAAGTTGAAACAGGCGGCGGTACACCTCACAGGTACGCAACAAATCCTCGTGGGTGCCCTGGGCCACCAGGCGGCCGCCCTCCAGCACCAAAATCCAGTCGGCCCAGCGGATTTGGGAAAGCCGGTGGGTGATGATGAAGGTGGTGCGGCCCCTGGCCACCTGGAAGATGGCCTTCTGAATCTCGTCCTCGGTTTCGCTGTCGATGGCGCTGGTGGCGTCGTCCAGGATCAAAATGCGCGGGTCGGTGAGAAAGGCCCGGGCCAGCGCGATGCGCTGCCGCTGCCCACCGGAAAGGGCCACCCCCCGTTCCCCCACCCGGCTGTCGTAGCCCCGGGGCAGGTTCAGGATGAATTGGTGGGCCTGGGCCCAGCGGGCTGCGGTTTCCACCTCTTCCTGGGTGGCGTCGGGTTTGCCAAAGGCGATGTTTTCCCGCACGCTCCGGGAGAAGAGAAAGACATCCTGCTCGATGATGGCAATTTGCGAGCGCAAGGCGCCCAGGTTCCAGTCCCGCACGTCGATGCCGTCCACCAGCACCGCGCCCCGGTCCACGTCGTAGGTGCGGTTGATGAGTTTCACCAGGGTGCTCTTCCCCGCGCCCGTGGGACCCACGATGGCCACCCGCATACCGGCCCGCACCCGGAAGGAAATCCCCTTGAGCACGGGCTTGTCGGGCTCGTAACCGAACCACACGTCCCGGAATTCCACGTCGCCCCGCATGGCGCCCGCGTAGCCCTGGGGGTTGTGGTCCAAGGGCGTCTCGAAATTCAGGTGCTCCAAAAGACGCCGGGCGCTGGCCAGGCCCAGGGCCACCTGGGCATACGCAAACTGGGAGACGAAGGTGGGAAAGCGCAAAAGTTGAAGCAACCCCACATAGCCCACCACGTCGCCCACCGAGAGGTGCCCCTGCCAGAAGAGGTACAGGCTGTGGAACGCGCCCGCGGCCAGCGCGATGCTGAAGAAAAGGAAAGGCCAGAATTTGGCCTCTTCGTAGCCCTGCCGGATGACCGCGTCCCGATAGGCCCGGGTGCGGCGCTCCACCCGCTGAATTTCGTAATCCTCCTGGCCCAGGGCCTTCACGGTTTCGATGCCGTCCAGCACCTCGTTGATGTGGGTGCTCAATCGGCCGAAGGTCTTCCGTACCTGCATGCTCAAAGGGGCCAGGGCCCGCAGATACAGGAAAAGCAGAACCACATAGCCCACCAGGAAAACCCCGGGCACCGCCACCAGGGCGGGGTGATAGCGCGGCCCCAGCACCAGAGGCATGAAAAGGAACATCAGGGAACCCACCACCAGGTTCAGCCCCGGGGCGAACATCAGGTTGATTTCCCGCACGTCGTTGGTGGCCCGGGCCATGATTTCGCCCACGGGGATGCGGTCGTGGAAGGCCATGCTCTTGCCCAGGAGCGCGGTGTAGAACTCGTCCCGCACGTCCCGCTCCATGCGCTGAGCGATGGTCTCCGCGGAGAAATTGCGCATGAGCATCAACCCGGCCCGGAGCGCGTACAGACCGGCCACCATACCCGCGGCTCGAAGCACCCCTTCCCACCGGGGCGGATGGCTGGTGAGCGCGTCGAAGGCCCGGCCCGTCCACATGGGGATGAAACCCATGGCCAGGCCGTTGCCCAGGGCGCCCAAGAACATCAGAAGGAACAGCCAGGAATGGCGACGGGCGTGGCTCCAGAGCCAGCGGAGGGGGGAACGGCGGTCGGTGCGATACACCCGGGGTGGTACGAATTCCGTAGCCATGACGCTTCCCATTATACGACCGGGGGGAAATCGTTTCCACCTTTTTCGCAGGGCGACCAGGCGTTTTTCATGTGCCAACACATGCTCACACGGAGCCAGGGAGGACACGGAGTATTTGCTGGGGAAGGCCAAAATCCGAGTTCTCGGTGCCTCCGTGAGAAAAAGCGATGGCTTTTGTCGCTTCCGTTTGGTCTTGGAAAATGCGGCTCGGCTCGTGCGTTCCATCCCTGCCGGTGGAGGTTTTGATAAACTAAAAGGGAACGTGCTCCGGGGGAGGCCGCCCACGGGCTGCCCCCTTTTGCCCCATGGTACGCCCTTTGGGGAATGAAAAGGAGGTCCGTATGGATTTCGGCCAATTGAATCAGCATTTGTGGACGGCCCTGCAGCCTTACCTGCCCCTCTTGCTCGCCGAAGCGGCCAGGGAAACGGGCAAACGCGTGCCCGCGGCCATCCGCCGCCTGTGGCAGGAGGTCGCCGAGCGCCTGCGCCAACGCCCCGCCGGGGCCGAGGCCCTGGACGACCTGCGGGCCGCGCCCGAGGACCCCGACGCGCAGGCGGCCTTCCGCCTGCAGGTGAAGAAGCACCTGGCCGCGGACCCGGCCTGGGCCGCGCACCTGGCCGCGCTGCTGGCGCAGGCCGGCTCGCGTTATCAGGCCGAAGTGCACGGCGGCGGCGCGGTGGCCCAGGGCCCGGGCGCGACCGCGGCGGGCGAGCGCGGCGTGGTCATTGGCGGGGATGCCACGGGCAACATCATCGTCACCGGCGATGACAACCAGGTGCGCGGGTAGGCCTTCCAGGCGTTTTCACACGGAGCCACGGAGGCCACGGAGTATTTGCTGGGAAAGGTCAAAACTTTCTCTGTGTTCTCTGTGCCTCTGTGAGAAGATGCGATGACTTTTGCCGCTCTCGTTGAATTTTGGAAAACGCGCGGGACAAATATGCAATCGCGTTGCAGATTTGTCCAATCCTTGCTATTATGGAGGCAGCGCATACCGCATCCGAGGAGGCCCGGATGATACCCCGCACCCTGACCGCCAAACTCCTGGCCCTGGCCGAAAAGTTCCCCGTGGTCATGTTGACCGGCCCGCGGCAATCGGGCAAGACCACCTTAGTGCGGGCGGCTTTCCCCCACTGGCCGTATGTCTCCCTGGAGGAGCCGGATATCCGCCAGTTCGCCCTCGAGGACCCGCGCGGGTTCCTGGACAATTACCCCCAGGGCGTCATCCTGGACGAAGCGCAGCGCGTCCCGGCGCTGTTTTCCTACATCCAGACCATCGTGGACCGCCGTCCCCAGGCCCGCTTCATCCTGACGGGATCCGCCAATTTCCTGCTGATGGAGCGGGTCAGCCAGAGCCTGGCCGGGCGCACCGCGGTGCTCCACCTGCTGCCCTTTTCCCTGGCCGAACTGGCGCAGGCCGGTTTCACCTTCGACCGTTACGAGACCCTCATCTTCCAGGGCCAGTATCCCCGCATTTACGACCAGGGGCTGGCGCCCACCGATTTCTACCCCTCGTACATTCAGACCTATGTCGAGCGCGATGTGCGCCTGTTGAAGAACATCAGCGATTTGGATGCCTTCATCCGTTTCGTGCGGCTGTGCGCCGGGCGGATTGGGCAATTGCTCAACTACACCAGTCTGGCGCACGACGCCGGCATCAGCCCCAACACGGCCCGGGCCTGGCTTTCCATCCTGGAAGCCTCGTACATCGTCTATCGTCTGCGCCCCTGGCATCGCAACTTTAACAAGCGGCTCATCAAAGCGCCCAAATTGTATTTCTACGACACCGGCCTGGCCTGCTCGCTGTTGGGCATCCGCGAGGCTTCTCAGGTGAGCACCCATTATCTGAGAGGCGCGCTTTTCGAGAATTTGGTCATCAACGAATTCGTCAAGGCGTACTTCCATCGCGGCGAGCGGCGCTTTCCCTTCTTCTGGCGCGACAAACAGGGGCACGAAATCGATTGCGTGCTGGAGGAAGGGGACCAGGTTCTGCCGGTGGAGATTAAGGCCGGGAAGACCTTCAACAGCAGTTACTTTGACGACTTGCGCTACTGGCTCCGCCTGGCCGGTTTGCCGGAGGACCACGGCGTGGTGATTTACGGCGGCGACCGGTCGCTGACCACCCGCTGGGGGAGGCTCCTCAGTTGGCGCGCCCTGGCGAAACCCGAGGAGGTGTGGCATGGATTCATGGGGTGAACCGGACACCGGAAGGCAGCCGGGAGGGCGACCATGACCTTCGACCGGAACTTCTGGCAGCAACGCGTGCGGGAGCGCCTGCGGGGCTGGCGGGAGCGCTGGCAACGGGCGGGCGTTTCCTCGGTGTACGCTTTTCTGTCCGCCGCCACTTTGTGGCCGGTGGTGGAGGCCTTTCGCGAGGGCCACATTGCCGCGTTGATGGCGCTGGGCAGCGTGTTGAGCGGCGTGGGCAGCAACCTGCTGGCCAATCAGATTCAGGCCTGGAAGGACGAGGCCGACGCGGCCCGCAGCCTGGAGGCCGCTCTGCCCGACAACCCGGCCCTGCGCGCGGAACTGGACGCGGTGTTGGCGAAACTGGAGACCCTCGCCCTGGCCGAAGCGGCCTTGAGCGAGGCCGACAAAGCCTGGTTCGTGGAAACCCTGCGCCGCGAGTTGGCCCGCTGGGGCAGCACCCTGACCTACGCCGGCCCACGCAGCATCGTAGTAACGGGCCCGGTGGAAAGCAGCGTGCTCAATACGGGCGATGGGAACCAAATCCAGCAGGTCCGCGGGCCGGTGGGGGGAGATGTGCTGGGGCCGGGTGCCCAAAAGACGGAGGTGCATTATCACGACGGCGCCCCCGCGGCCGCGAGCCAGGACCTGGAAAACGCCTACCTGGCCTGGCTCATCGAGCAGACCAACCTGCTCCCGTTGGAGGGCATTGACCCGGCCGCGGCCAACCGGGCCGAGGAGCAGGTGCGGCTGCACGCGGTGTACACCGCGCTGCTCACCATGAGCGCCGAAGCCCACGAGCGCCTGGAACGGGGCCAGGTGGACCCGCGCGAAGTGCGCCGCCGCTCCGCGCTGGAGGAACTCAACGCCCGGCCCCGCCTGGTGCTGCTGGGCGACCCGGGCTCGGGCAAGTCCACCTTCGTCAATTTCGTGGCCCTGTGCCTGGCCGGGGAGCGCCTGGGGCACCCGGAGGCCAACCTGCAAACCCTGACCGCGCCGCTGCCCGACGACGATGGCGACGACCGGAAAGATCGGCAGCCCTGGGACCACGGCCCGTTGCTGCCCGTGCGCATCGTGCTGCGGGATTTCGCAGCCCGGGGCCTGCCGGAAACCGGCGAGGTCACCGCCGAACACCTGTGGGACTTCCTGGAAGCGGAACTGCAACCCGCGAGCCTGCACGCGGTAGTTCCCCATCTGCGCCGCGTCTTCGCCCAGGAAGGCGGCCTCTTCCTCTTCGACGGCCTGGACGAGGTGCCCGAGGCCGAGGAGCGACGGGAGCGCATCGTGCGCTTCATCCATCAGGTGGCCCTGGCCTACCCCAGGGCGCGAGTGCTGGTCACCAGCCGCACCTACGCCTACCGCCACCAGGATTGGGCCCTGGAAGGCTTTGCCGTGGCCGTGCTGGCGCCTTTCTCCCGGGGGCAGATCATCCGCTTCGTGCATCGTTGGTACGCCCACACCGCGCAACTGCGCCGCCTGAACCCCCAGGACGCCCAGGGTCGCGCTCGCGCGCTGGTGCGGGCGATTCTGCACAACGAACGCCTGTACGAACTGGCCGAGCGCCCCTTGCTGCTGACCCTGATGGCCTCGCTGCACGCCTGGCGGGGCGGCGCGCTGCCCGAAAAGCGGGAGCAACTGTACGCCGAAGCCGTGGATTTGCTGCTGGACCGCTGGGAGCGCCAGCGGGTGGTGCGGGACCGCCACGGGCGGGAGGTGATTCAGCCCAGCCTTTCCGAGTACCTGGCCGTGGGCAAGGACGACCTGCGGGCTTTCCTCAACCGGCTGGCGTACGAAGCCCATGCCACCCAGCCCGAACTGCGGGGCACCGCCGACATCCCGGAAAAAGCGCTGCTGGACGGCCTGATGAAACTGGCCGCGGACAAAAAAGATGTGCGCCCCGGGCGCCTGGTGGAATACCTGCGGGACCGGGCCGGGCTGCTGGTCCCCCGGGGCGTGGGGGTGTACACCTTCCCCCACCGCACCTTCCAGGAGTACCTGGCCGCCTGCCACCTGACCGACCGGGCCGTAGAAGTGGGGGAGGAGCGGCTGGAGTTCCCGGACAATGTGGCCGCACTGGCCCGCCGCGACCCCGACCGCTGGCGGGAGGTGGCCTTGCTGGCCGGCGCCAAGGCCAGCCGGGGCACGGCCAGCAGCGCCTGGGACCTGGCCGAAGCCCTGTGCCTGCACCCGGTGCCCCAGGCCGCGGCCCCGCACCCGGAGGACGTGTGGGGCGCCTTCCTGGCCGGGCAGGTGCTGGTGGAGAACGTGGATTTGCACCGGGTTAGCCCCCGCAACCGGCCCAAGCGTGACCGGGTGCGGGAATGGCTGGCCGTTATTCTGGCGAGCAACGCCCTGCCCGCGGTGGAGCGGGCCGCGGCCGGCGATGCCCTGGCCGCCTTAGGCGACCCCCGCTTCGACCCCCAACGCGGGTACCTGCCCACCCGCCGCTGGGACCCGGAGCGCCATGCCTGGGTCGCTGAACCTACCTTGGGCTTCGTCCGCATCCCCGCCGGGCCTTTCCTGATGGGCAGCGACCCTCAGAAAGATAAAGAGGCGTACGATGACGAGCAGCCCCAGCACGAAGTGGACCTGCCCTACGACTACTGGATGGCCCGCTACCCGGTCACCGTGGCCCAGTGGTGGGCCTTCGTGAAGGCCACCGGCTATGACGATATTGACAAAGACGCCCTGCGGGACCCGGACAACCGCCCTGTGCGCTGGGTAACCTGGTACAATGCCATGGCGTATTGTGAATGGCTGAATGAGGTGTTGAAGGAGATCAGTCGTCAGGTGTCAGGGGACAGTGGTCAGGTGTCAGGGGACAGTGGTCAGGTGTCAGGAGACAGCGAAGAGGCCCGGCGATTTTGGGAGGCCATCGCCTCGGGCCGGTATCGCGTTCTGTTGCCTTCGGAAGCCGAGTGGGAGAAGGCGGCCCGGGGAACCGATGGCCGGATTTACCCCTGGGGCGACGAATTCGACCCGGACCGGGCCAACACGGAAGAGGCCGGTATCGGCACCACCACGGCGGTGGGGGCCTTTCCCCGGGGCGCGTCGCCCTACGGCGTGCTGGACCTGAGCGGCAATGTGTGGGAGTGGACCCGCAGCCTGTGGGGCAAGGATTGGAGGAAGCCCGATTTCGGCTACCCCTACGACCCCACCGACGGGCGGGAAAATCTGGAGGCTCCCCGCGATGCCCTCCGGGTGGTGCGCGGTGGTTCCTTCAACAACAATCGCAGGTACGTCCGTGCCGCCGTCCGCTTCGGGGACCTCCCGCACGGCGGGGGCAGGTTCAGCGGTTTTCGGGTGGTGGTCGTCCCGGAATCAGTCGTCAGGGGTCAGCGTTCAGCGGTCAGGAGTGGGTGACAGCTGGAGGTGAGGATGCGGGATTTCCGCTCGTTGAAGGTCTGGGAGAAGAGCCACGCTTTTGCCCTGGCGGTGTACAGGGCCTGTGAATCCTTCCCGCGCACGGAGCAATACGGGCTGACCAGTCAGTTGCAGCGGGCGGCCCTGTCCATCCCCACCAACATTGCCGAAGGCTGCGGTTACGATAGCGACGCGCAATTCGTCCGTTTTCTGGACATGGCCCTGGGTTCGGCCAGCGAGTGCGAGTATTTGCTGCTCTTCGCCCGCGAGTTGGGCTATGTGGACCCGGCCACGTACACCGCCTTGCACGCGGCCGTAGTGGAAATCAAGCGCATGTTGACCGGCCTGCTGAAAACCCTGCGCCGCCGCGAACCGCGCCCACCCACCCCCTGACACCTGACACCTGGCACCTGACGCCTGACACCTGATACCTGACACCTGGATATGCGGCGCTGCCTCCCCGACCGTGTCGAGCCACCGCAGCCCCAAATTTGGCTGACGAGCGACCGAGTGGTCGCGCCTACTGCCCGCTGACGGCTGATATCTGACACCTGCCCACTGACCGCGAACATCTGCCCCCTTCCATTGCACCAAAAATTCCCCCGTCTTGGGTTACAATTCGGGCAAGACCGTGGGTTGAAACGCCATCTGCGGGAGGTACCCATGCGACGGTGGGTTTTGGTGCTGTTGGGCCTGTTCTTCCTGGCCTGGGGCCTGGCCGAGGCCGGTGTGGGCGGGGTCCAGGTGGACCTCCTCGACTGGCTGGCCCGCCTGTGGCCCCTGCTTTTGGTGTACTGGGGTGGGCAATCCCTGGTGCGTTACTTCCGCGAGCCGGGCGCCCACGACGTGGTCCTGGGCACCGTGGTGTTCGTCTTGGGGGTGGTGTTGCTTTTGAACAATTTTGACCTGCTTTCTCTGAAACTGTGGGCCGCCCTCCTCCTGGGCCTGGGCATCGGTTTTTTGCTCAAGGCCTGGAAATGAAAAGCCCGCCCCGGAGCCATCCTTTGCCTTTGAGGTAGGAACATGACCGCCTACGAAGCCGTCATCGGGCTGGAAATCCACATCCAGTTGAACACCCGGAGCAAGATTTTCTGCAGTTGCTCCGCGGACCCCTGGCTGGCCGAACCCAACACCCACATCTGCCCCGTGTGCACCGGGCATCCCGGCGTGCTGCCGGTGCTCAACCGGGCCGCGGTGGAAAAGGCCCTGCGCCTGGCCCTGGCCCTGGACGCGCGGGTGGCCCCGGTTTCCTACTTCGCCCGCAAGAACTACTTCTACCCGGACCTGCCCAAGGGGTACCAGATTTCCCAGTACGACCAACCCCTGGCCACGGGCGGCGCGCTTCCCCTGGAAGACGGCCGGCGCATCCGCATCCACCGCCTTCACCTGGAGGAAGACGCGGGCAAGACCAGGCGGGAGGCCGGCCGGCGCTACATCGATTTCAACCGGTGCGGCGTGCCCCTCATCGAACTGGTCACCGAACCGGACCTGCGCTCGCCCGAGGAGGCCGCGCAGTTTCTGGAAAGGCTGCGGCAACTGGTCCGCTGGCTGGACGTTTCCAAGGGCCACATGGAGCGGGGGCACATCCGCTGCGACGTGAACGTCTCGGTGCGGCCCAAAGGGAGCACGGCCCTGGGCCAGAAGACGGAAATCAAGAACGTGAACCTCATCGACCTGATGCGCCCCGCGGTGGAGCAGGAAATCCGCCGGCAAATCGAGGTGTTGGAGGCGGGCGGGGAAATCGAACCCTGGACCCTGGAATGGGACGAGCACGCCCGGGTGCTGCGCAAAATGCGGGGTAAGGAGACCGAGGCCGATTACCGCTACTTCCGGGAGCCGGACCTGCTCCCCCTGGAAATCGACCGGGCCTGGTTGGACGAGATTGCGGCGTCGTTGCCCGAACTGCCCTGGGAGCGGGCGAAGCGTTTCCAGGAGGAATACGGCCTCACCGAGTACGATGCCCGGGTGCTCACCGGCGAGCGGGCGCTGGCCGACTACTTCGAGGCCGCGGTGCAGGCCTATCGCGGGCCGGCCAAGGCCGTGGCCAACCTGGTCATCAACCAGGTGCTGCGGCTGATGAACGAGCAGAAATTGACCTGGGAGGATTTGCGGGTGACACCAGCCCGCCTGGCCGCCATGCTGCAACTGGTGGATGCCGGGGTCATCCACAAGAACGCGCTCAAGAAGTTGGTCCCCCTGGTGCAGGCGCGGGACCAGGACCCCAAGGCCATCGTGGAGGCCGAGGGCCTGGCCCAGATGCAGGATACCGCGGCCCTGGAGGCTCTGTGCGCCCGCATCGTGGCCGAGCATCCCGAGGAGGCGGCCAAATACCGCGCCGGCAAAACGGGCCTTTTGGGCTGGTTCGTGGGCCAGGTGATGCGGGAAACCCGCGGCCGGGCCAACCCCAAAGAGGTGCAGGCCATCTTGCGGCGGTTGTTGGAAGGGTGAGCGGGCGGCACCTCAGGAGCCGCCTGGAAACGCAGTGCTCTGCCATCACGACGAACGGCCAACATCCATCGGCCAACGGCGAACGGCCAATGGCCAACATCCACCGGCCAACGGCCATCGACCATCCACCAAAACAGGAGTTGCCCCATGACTTCCCCCTGGCCCCAACCGGAACAGGAACGCTTCGACGACCGGGAACCGGCCTTGCTGGTGGCTCGGTGGGCCGGTGGCTGGCGCACGGCCCGCTGGCAACGGACGGAAGCGCCCCTGCCCCCGCCCGGCCCGGAAACCCTGGCCCGTTACATCGACCACACCATGCTCAAGCCCCAAACCACCCCTCAGGACATCGAGGCCCTGTGCCAGGCCGCCCGGCGCTGGGGCTTCGCCGCGGTGTGTGTGCCGCCCGCGTACGTGGCCCTGGCCGCGGATTTGCTCGCGGGCACCGAGGTGCGGGTCTGCACGGTAGTGGGTTTCCCCTTGGGGAATACGACCACCACGGCCAAGGTGTACGAAACCCTGCAGGCCCTGCACGACGGCGCCGCGGAAATCGACATGGTGCTCAACGTGGGGTGGCTCAAGGCCGGGCAGGATCAGAAGGTCTACCAGGACATGGCCGCGGTGGTGGAGCACGCCCACGCCGGCGGCGCGCGGGTCAAGGTGATTTTGGAAACCGGCCTGTTGACGGAAGACGAAATCGTCCGGGCCTGCCGCCTGGCCAAAGCCGCGGGCGCGGACTATGTGAAGACGTCCACCGGCTTCGGACCGCGCGGGGCCAGCCTGGAAGACGTGCGCTTGATGCGCCGCGTCGTGGGGCCGGAGATGGGCGTCAAGGCGGCCGGGGGGATTCGCACCTACGAGCAGGCCTTGGCCATGATCGAGGCCGGGGCCAACCGCCTGGGCACCAGCGCGGGGGACCGCATCATGGAAGAGGCCCGGAAGGCCGGTGGATGAGGTGCGGGTGCCTTTCGCGGACACGCGTTTTTCAAAATCCAACAAAAGCGGCAAAAGCCATCGCATTCACAGAGAACACAGAGAAATGTGGGTCTTCTCCAGCGGATACTCCGTGTTCTCCGTGGCTCTGTGTGAGTCTTTGTTAGAACATGCAAGACGCCTGTTTCGCGGAAAACGCGAATTGTTTTCCCCGGCTGGATGGGTATAATAGAGGACGCCACGGAGAGGTCGCGTAGTGGCCGAGCGCGCCCGCCTGGAGAGCGGGTAGGCCCCTAACGGGGCCTCGCGGGTTCGAATCCCGCCCTCTCCGCTCCCGGCACGGCTGGAAAAAGGCCGTGCCTTTTGTTTTTTCGGCCGGAACCAGGGCATAGGGTACAATGGTGACCACTCAAGGCCAAGGGAGGCGTTTTCCATGCGGATTGGGATGCTGGCCGACCTGTATCGGCCCCACATCAGCGGGGTGACGAATCACATCGACCTGGTACGGCAGGCCTTGGAGGCGCGCGGGCACGAGGTGTACGTGTTCACCTTTGGCGAGCCGCACCCGGAGGACGACGAGCGGGTCGTTCGTTCGCCGGGGTTCTCCCTGCGCGTGCGGGCGCAAAGCATCACCTTCAACTTTCGCCATACCCCCGCGGCCCGGCGCCTTTTGATTCAAATGGACGTGTTGCACACCCATCACCCCTTTTTGAGCGGCCAACTGGCGTTGCGCTATGGCAAGCCCTGGGGCATACCTGTGGTGTTCACCAACCACACCCGCTACGACCTGTACATGCGGGCGTATCTGCCCTTGCTGCCCCCGACCCTGGGCGACACCCTGCTGCGTACGTATCTGCCTCGTTTCTGCCGGGAAGTGGACGCGGTGGTCGCGCCTTCCCCTGGCGTGAAGGCCATGTTGGAGCGGCTGGACGTGGACGCTCCCATTCACGTGATTCCCAACGGCATTGACCTGACCCGTTTTCAGAACGTGACCCCGCACGACCGCCGCGCATGGGGCTTCCAGGAGGACCACGTGGTGTTCGTCTACCTGGGGCGGATGGCACCGGAGAAGAACCTGGGCCTGCTGTTGCGGGCCTTTGCCGCGGTGGCCCAGGTGCATCCGAACGCACGCTTTTTGTTCATTGGCGATGGACCGGAACGGAAGAACCTGGAAGCCCAGGTGGAAGCCTTTCGCCTGGACGACCGGGTGCTTTTTGCCGGCTTGGTGCCTTATGAGCAGGTGCCCGGTTATCTGAGCGCGTGTGACGTGTTCGCCACGGCTTCCCTGACCGAGGTGCACCCCCTTTCCGTCATCGAGGCCCATGCCGCGGGGCTGCCCGTGGTGGCCATCCGCGCGCCCGGCGTGGAAGACGTGGTGCGCCACGAGCACTCGGGTTTTCTGGTGGAAAACGACGCCGCGGCCCTGTCCGCGGCCATGAGCCGCCTGGTGAGCGAGCCGGATTTGCGAAAGCGCATGGCCGGGAACGCGCGCGAAGTGGCGAAGGAGTTCGACATTCACCGCACCGCCAGCCTTCTGGAAGACCTTTACACCTCTTTGCAAGCCAAACGCGCGGCGTTCCGGCCCTCCCTGGGCCTTCGGCTTCGGCGCTGGCTGATGCTTTGGGGCCGCGACGCCTCCGCGGTGCAGTAAGGGAACACCGGTTTTATCCCTTTCCGTCCGCTTCTTTTGACCGAAGGGGTGCGCGCCATGGCTTCACGAGACCGACAGGCCCTGGCCCGTTTTGGGGAAGACCTGGCCGTCCGCTTCTTGCACCGACGCGGGTGGGAAATCCACGCCCGGAACGTGCGTACCCCCGCGGGGGAAATCGACATCGTGGCCCGAGATGGGGATACGTGGGTGTTTGTTGAAGTCAAAACCCGCCGCAGCACCGCCTGGGGCTGGCCCGAGGAGGCCGTCACCCCGGGGAAATGGCGACGGCTGTACCAGGCCGCGTTGCATTGGCTGGAAGACCGCGGCCAGCCCGAAGACGTGACCTGGCGCATTGACGTGGTGGCCATTGTGGTGGGCCGCGGGCGGCCCCAAATCCGCCATTTCGAAGGCGTGGACTACGGCCCGGAGACCCTGGAGTAAGGTCATGGCCGAGCCGTCTCCTTCCCAAGCCGCTCCGCTTCGCCCCTCCCTCACGCCCGGCGCGCCCCTGCTGGTGCTGGTAGGTCCCACCGCGGTGGGCAAGACCCAGGTGTCCTTGCAACTGGCCGAGCAACTGGGTGGGGAAATCGTCTCCGCGGATTCTCGCCTGCTCTACCGGGGGATGGACATCGGCACGGCCAAGCCCACGCCCGAGGAGCGGCGCCGGGTGCCTCATCACCTCATCGACGTGGTGGACCCCAATGAGACCTGGTCCCTGGCCCAGTATCAGGATGCAGCCTACCGGGCCATCGAAGACATCGTGGGCCGGGGGCGCCTGCCTTTGTTGGTGGGGGGAACGGGACAGTATGTGTGGGCCGTGGTGGAAGGGTGGCAGGTGCCTCGCGTGCCCCCGAACCCCCGACTTCGGGAGGCTTTGGAGGGCTGGGGGCGGGAAATCGGCCCCGAAGCCCTGTACCGCAAACTGCTGTTGTTGGACCCGGGGGTGGCCGGGCTGGTGCAGCCCCGCAATCTCCGGCGCATCGTGCGGGCGCTGGAGGTGATTTTCGCCACGGGACGGCCCTTTTCGCAACAGCGCACCAAGCACCCTCCCCCTTACCGCATCCTCATCCTGGGCTTGTGGCGGCCCCGGGAGGAACTGTACCGCCGCATCGACGAGCGCATCGACGCCATGCTCCGGGCCGGGTGGCTGGACGAGGTCCGGCGCTTGTTGGCGCAGGGCTATGGGCCGGAACTGCCTGCCATGTCCGGCATCGGCTATGCGGAACTGGCCGCGTATTTGCAGGGTCGGATGACCTGGGAGGAGGCGGTGGGGCAAATTCGCAAGCGCACCCGGCAGTTCGTGCGCCGTCAGGCCAATTGGTTCCGGCGCTCCGACCCCCGCATCCATTGGTTCCGGGCGCACCCTCGGGTGGCGGAGGACATGCTCCCTTTGATTCGGGAATGGCTGGCTTCGTCGAAAAGCCTCCGGGCCGAAGGTTAGGGGGATGCGCTTCCACCCTTTCCCAGGCCGGGATGCTCGTTCTTGTGAAAACCTACGTGCCCGATTCCTCCTCTCTTCCCTAAAATGTGAGAGAATGCAATCTTCGACGGTCAAGGAGGCTCCTTCGTGCGTCGTTCGTTCCCGAAACACATTCTTTTGCCTCAAGAACACGGTGCCTGGATGATGTTCCTGGCACCTTTGCTCATCGGCTTGGTGCTTGGCGGCAAGTGGAACCTGGATAGCCTGGCGCTCACCGTGGCCGCACTGGCCGCGTTTTTTGCCCGGCAGCCCCTGACCGTGCTGGTGAAGGTGTGGGTGGGTCGCCGCCCCCGCAAGGACCTGCGCCCTGCCCTGGCGGGGGTGTTGCTTTACGGGGCCGTTGGTTTGGCCGCGGTGCTGTGGTTGTTGCAACGGGGCCATACCTTCTTGCTTTACCTGGCCGTTCCAGGGGTGTTGGTGCTGGCCTGGTACCTGGCCCTGGTCGCGGCCCGCCGGGAGCGGCGGCAGATGACCCTGGACCTGGTGGCCGCGGGCATCATGGCCCTGGCCGCGCCAGCCGCGGTGTGGGTGGCCCAGGGCCGTTACGTGAGCCATGCCTGGTGGCTGTGGTTCTTGCTGTGGTTGCAGTCTTCGGTGGCCATCGTGTACATTTTCGTGCGACTGGAGCAACGCACCTGGGCGGCCCTGCCCCCCTGGCAAGAGCGGGTGCGGCACGGCTGGCGGGCTTTGCTTTACACCTTTTTCACCCTGGCGGTGGTGGGCGCGGCAGACCTGGCGGGCCAGGTTTCGCCTTGGTTATGGCTCCCCTTTGCTTTGCAGGCCGCGGAGGTGGTTTGGGGAACGGTCTTCGCACCCGCGGTGGGGCAGCGCCCGACTCGCATCGGTCTTCGTCAGTTGCTGATTTACGCCCTGTTCACCGGGTTGTTTCTGATGACCTGGGAGTAGCCTGCTTGGCCGGTTGCGGGTCGCGTCCGTCAGAGGTGTGCTGGAAGATGAAGGAACGCCTGTTTGCTTTCCTCCTGGTGGTGCTGGGGGGCCTTGCAGCCTGTCGCGGCGCCCCTGTTGCCCCTTCCCCGACGCCTTCCTTGCTTCCACCGCGAACCCTTCAGGCTCCGGCGTTTCCCACGGCTTCACCTTCCCCTTTGCCTTCCCCCACTCCCACACCCACGGTGCGC
>JALWJZ010000063.1 GCA_026996855.1 Anaerolineales bacterium | reverse complement strand
GGGTTGGGGGGCACAGGCGGCCAGGGCCAGCAGGAGCGCGCTCAACAACCCCAGGTGTACCAGGTACCGAAAGGTCCGGCTTCCGTCCATAACCCTCCTCCATACCAAAGATGGCGCTTGCACGCGCGTTGAAGTGGTTTTAGTATACCATCATTGGGAACGGGGTTGCCGTTCGGTCATCCTGGGATGCATTCGGAGACGTTCTTGCGTGTGCGAACTTCTTCTCTCCTTTTCTTGAAATGGGGCGGCTCCCTCATCACGGTGAAGGAACGACCTTTCACCGCCCGGACGGAAACGCTCCAGGGCCTGGCCCGGGCTTTGGCTCAGGCCTTGCGGCAGGCCCCGGATCTGCGGGTGGTGCTGGGGCACGGCTCCGGCTCCTTTGGCCACACCGTGGCCCGAAAATACCGCACCCGCCAGGGGGTGCACACGCCGGAAGCATGGCAGGGATTCGTCCAGGTGGCGCGCGCCGCGGCCCGGCTCCACCACCTGGTCATGCAGGCCTTGGTGGAGGCCGGTGTGCCCGCGCTTTCCTTCCCGCCCTCGGCCGGGGCAGTGGTCCGCAACGGTCGGGTCCACACCTGGGACCTGGCGCCGTTGCAACTGGCCCTGGAACGCGGTCTGGTGCCGGTGGTGTACGGGGACGCGGTGCTGGACCTGGAACGGGGCGGCACCATCCTTTCCACGGAAGATTTGTTCGTGCATCTGGCGCAGGTGCTTCGACCTGGGCGCATTTTGCTGGCCGGTCGGGAGCCGGGGGTGTGGGCCGATTTCCCCAAGAACACTCGCTTGCTGGACCGCATCACACCCCGGGGTTGGGAAGAATGGCGCTCGGCCATCGGCCCTTCCCATGCCCCCGATGTAACCGGCGGTATGGCCGAAAAGGTGCGCCTGATGCTGGACCTCGCGATACAATCGAACACGCAGGGCTTTATTTTCAGCGGTGAAGACCCACAGTTGGTGAAAAAGGCTTTGTTGGGGGAAGCCGTTCCCGGCACGTGGGTTGTCGCCCCTCCGCAGGAGGCGGAAACATGACCTGGCAAGTGCCCGTGCTGTATCACGACGATTGGCTCCTGATGGTGGACAAACCCGCCGGATTGCTGTCCATCCCCGACGGTTACCGGCCCGATTTGCCCTATCTGCGTTCGGTTCTGGAACCCCGCTGGGGGCCGGTGTGGCCGGTATACCAACTGGACAAGGAAATCAGCGGGGTGGTGGTGCTGGCCAGGGACAAGGAGAGCCGCAAGGCCCTGCGTCGCCTTTTCGACCGGGGCCAGATGACCCGCATCTTCCACGTGTTGGTGCGGGGGAACCCCGAGTGGGAGACCTACGAAGCCCGGCACCCTTTGCGCCCCAACGTGGGTCGCCGCAAACGTACCGTGGTGGACCCGCAACGGGGCCTGCCGGCGGAAACCCACTTCCGGGTGTTGGAGCGTTTGGGCCGCTACACCCTGGTGGAGGCCCGCCCTCTGACGGACCGGCGGCATCAAATTCGGGTCCACCTTTACGTGTTGGGCCATCCGGTGGCCGGTGACGCCCTCTACGGGCCGGGCCGCCTGGAAGAAGACCCCATCTCCCGGTTGGGCATACACGCCCGGCGGGTGGTGTTTCGCCATCCGCATACGGGGGAAGAGGTGCGGGCCACCGCGGAACATCCCCAAGACTTCGCCCAGGCCCTGGAAACCTTGCGCATGGAGCAAATGTTGGTGGACACCGAAATCGAGGAGGCGTCATGAAGACCGGGACGTTGTATCTTCTGGCTCCATGGTGGCGGGTTGCCGTAGCCATGATGGCGCTCGTTTTGTTGTTCAGCGCCTGCACCGAACCGGCTCCCTCTGCCACCGCAACCCCCACGGTCGCTCTTCCGGCACCGACCCGGATGCCGACCACAACCACCATCCCTTGGACCCCGACTTCTCTCTTGACGCCAACGCCCACCTTGCCTCCGGGGCCGGACTTTGCCTGCATTCCGCCCGATGCCCCGCGTGAGGTGGCCCAGGTGCTCCGGGTGATCGACGGCGACACCATCACCGTGTTCATGGACAAGCGGGTGTTCACCGTGCGTTACCTGGGCATTGACACGCCGGAAACCAAAAAGGGAACCAAACCGGCCCATCCCTGGGGGCCGCCGGCCCATCGTCGCAACCGGGAGTTGGTCGGGGGAAAGACGGTGTTGTTGGTGGAGGACCCCCGCTCCGACAAGGTGGGCTATTACGGTCGGTTGTTGCGCTATGTGATTGTGGACGGCATTTTCGTCAACAAGGTGCTGGTAGAAGAAGGGCTGGCCCGCCTGTACCCCGCGCCTCATTCCTGCGAAGAGGACTTCATCCAGGCCAAAGAGCGAGCCAAGGCCGCGGGTTTGGGCATTTGGAGCCGTACCACGCCCACCCCTATCGGTCGTACAGGCACCAATGATTGAGGGCAGGGCCTGCTCCAGGCTTTGGTGAAACATCTGGGTCGGCTGGAAATTCCATCCCCCGTACGGTGACCTGGGGCCTTTCCGAAGTCGGCCGTCGTTTTTTACAAGCCCAGGTCATCCTCGCCGTACCGTTCATCCCTGACCGGTCGGGATGCGTTCCGTCGCCAGAAAGTCGGCCTGCTTGAGTCCCCCTTGGGCTTACGATACAATGGGGCGGAATCCCCTCCCAGGAGATACGCCATCATGAACCGGCCTCCCACCTTCCAGGAAGTCATCCTGCGCCTGCACGAATTCTGGAAGAACCAGGGGTGCGTGCTCTGGCAGCCCTACAGCGAGAAGGTGGGCGCGGGTACCATGAACCCGGCCACCGTGCTTTTCGTGCTCGGCCCCGAACCCTGGAACGTGGCCTATGTGGAACCTTCCTACCGGCCCGACGACGGCCGGTACGGTGAGAACCCCAACCGCATGCAGATGCACACCCAGTACCAGGTCATCCTCAAGCCCGACCCCGGCAACCCCCAGGAAATCTACTTGCAGAGCCTGGAAGCCATCGGCATCGACCCCAAAAAGCACGACATCCGCTTCGTGGAGGACAACTGGGAATCCCCCGCGCTGGGCGCGTGGGGCCTGGGCTGGGAGGTGTGGCTGGACGGCCTGGAAATCACCCAGTTCACCTACTTCCAGCAGGCCTGCAGCCAGGAACTGCACCCGCCGGCCATCGAAATCACCTACGGCCTGGAGCGCATCGTCATGTTCCTGCAGGGCGTGCGGCGGGTGTGGGATATTCAATGGAACGAATACCTGACCTACGGCGACCTGCTGCTGCAGGCGGAAATCGACCACTGCAAGTACAACTTCGAGGTGGCCAGCATCGAGCGCCTGCGCCGTTTCTTCGATGAGTACGAGGCCGAGGCCCTGAAGGCCATCGAGGCCGGGCTGGTCATCCCCGCGCACGATTACGTGCTGCGCTGTTCCCACACCTTCAACGTGCTGGACGCGCGCGGGGCCATCGGCGTCACCGAGCGGGCTCGCTACTTCGCCCGCATGCGGGACCTGGCCCGCCGGGTGGGGGAACTGTACCTGAAACAGCGGGAGGCCGCGGGGTATCCGTGGCTTCGGAAGCAGACAGCGGTCAGTGGACAGCCGACAGCGGTCAGCAGTCAGCAGACGGCCGACGGCCAACGGCCAACGGCGGACCGCCGACCGCCGACCGCCGACCTCCTCTTTGAAATCGGTACCGAGGAACTGCCAGCCCGGGACGTGCGCAGCGCGGTGGCACAGTTGCAGCGCCTGGTCCCCCAGACCCTGGAGGAACTCCGGCTGGAGCACGGCCCGGTGCAGGTGTTGGGCACCCCGCGGCGCCTGGTCGTGTACGTCAGGGGCCTGGCCACCCGCCAGCAGGACCGGGTGGTGGAGGTCAAGGGCCCGCCCGCGCATGTGGCCTTCGACGAGCAGGGCCGGCCCACCCAGGCCGCGCGGGGCTTCGCGCGCAAGCAGGGCGTGCCTGTGGAAAGCCTGCAAATCCGGGAAGCGGGCAAGAAGCGCTACGTGGTGGCGGTGAAACGGGAGCCGGGCCGTCCCGCGGCCGAAGTGCTTCCCGAAGCCCTGCTGGGGTGGATTCGGGGCCTGCGCTTCCCCAAGACCATGCGCTGGAACCACACCAACGTGGCCTTCAGCCGGCCCATCCGCTGGCTCCTG
Source organism: Anaerolineales bacterium (assembly GCA_026996855.1). Lineage (GTDB taxonomy): Bacteria > Chloroflexota > Anaerolineae > Anaerolineales > DRMV01 > S139-71. Next base: position 10,335 of record JALWJZ010000063.1, on the reverse strand, counting down.
GCCCTGCACGGGGAGCAGGTCGTGCCCCTGGAGTACGCAGGCGTGGCCTCCGGCCGGGTGACCCGCGGGCCCCGGCCCCTGGGTTCCCCCGAAGCCGCGCTGTCGCGGGCCGAGGACTACCTTCCCCAACTGGAAACCTGGCACGTCCTGGCCGACCGGGAGGCCCGTAAGGCCGAAATCCGGCGGCAACTTCAGGCCCTGGCGGAGGAGGTGGGCGGCCGGGTGCCGGAGGACCCCGAACTCCTGGAGGAGGTCACCGACCTGGTGGAGTGGCCCGTGGCCGTCCGGGGCCGCTTCGAGGAGCAGTATCTGGGGCTGCCCAAAGAGGTCCTCATCACGGTGATGAAGAAGCACCAGCGCTACTTCCCCATCGTGGACGGCCAGGGACGGCTCCTGCCCTACTTCATCGCCGTGGCCAACGGGGAACGGGAAGACATGGCCCTGGTCCGGCAGGGCTATGAGGACGTGCTCCGGGCCCGCTTCGCGGACGCGGCCTTCTTCATCCAGGAGGACCGCAAGCGCCGGCTGGAGGACTTCTTCCCCAAACTGGACACCCTGACCTTCCACGAGAAACTGGGCTCCATGCTGGACAAGCAACGCCGGCTGGAGCGCCTGGTGGACCCCCTGGCCGAGATGCTGGGTCTGGACGAAACCCAGCGGGCCCACGCCCGACGGGCCGCGCACCTGGCCAAGGCCGACCTGGCCTCCAGCATGGTCATCGAGATGACCTCGCTGCAAGGCATCATGGGCCGGGAGTACGCGCGGGGCCAGGGCGAGCCGGAAGAAGTGGCTGTGGCCATCTTCGAGCAGTACCTGCCCCGGCACGCGGGGGACGCCCTGCCTCAGACCCCCGCGGGCACCCTGCTGGCCCTCGCGGACCGGCTGGACAGCCTGGTGGGCCTGTTCGCGGTGGGCGCACGGGCCACGGGCTCCGCGGACCCCTTCGCGCTGCGCCGGACCGCGCTGGGCCTCATCCAGATTCTGGCCCTGCAAGGCATCCCCTTCTCCCTGCGTAAGGGGCTGGAAATCGCGTCCCAGGTGCAGCCCGTGCCCGTTTCGGAAGAGGTGCTTCAGGAGGTGCAGGGCTTCCTCACCGAGCGCCTGCGGGTATGGCTCCGGGAGCAGGGCTTCCCCCACGACGTGGTGGAGGCGGTGCTGGCCGAGCGGGCCGACGACCCCTTCGGGGCCTATCGCGCGGCCCGGGACCTGGCCCAGGCCGTCCGGGACTCGGATTGGCCGGATATCTTGCGGGCTTACGCCCGGGCCAAGCGCATCGTGCGGGACCTGAAGGAAACCTTCCCCCTGAACCCCGACCTGTACACCGAGCCCGAAGCCAAGGCCCTGTATGAAGCCTGGCAACGCGCCCGAAAGCGGCTGGACGCGGACCCTGAAGTGCCCACTCTGGTGAAGGTCCTGCGAGACCTGCAGCCGGTCATCGACGCCTTCTTCGACACCATCCTGGTCATGGCAAAAGAGGAAGACCTGCGCCAGGCCCGGTTAGGATTGGTGCAGCAGGTGGCCGACCTGCCCCGCGGCATTGCGGATTTGAGTAAGTTGGAGGGGTTCTAAGCCCCGCGTTTGTGTAAGGGAGGTTCTATGTTCGAACGAGAAAAGCAAGTCCTGGAACAAAAATTGCGCCCTTTGTTGGAAGCCCGGGAAGTGCCTGTGCCCGAGGCTTTCACCTACGTGGAAATTCCCTTCAAGGGGACCTGGGGCTTTGGGCTGGCCGTGTTTCCCTTGGCTGCGGCCGAGGTGAAGGCCAAAGGTCTGAAGGGTGTACCCGTGCCCAAACGCGCCCAGGAACTGGCCGAATACCTGGCCGCGAACCTGGACCCGGGCCAACTGCCCGGCATCCAACGCATCGAGGCCGTGCGCGGGTACTTGAACTTCTACCTGGACCCCCATCTGTACAGCCGCCAGGTCATCGACCGGGTGCTGGACGAAGGACAAAAGTACGGCCATCACCCCCGCCGGGGCGAACGGGTCATGGTGGAATTTTCCCAGCCCAACACCCACAAAGCCCTGCACGTGGGGCACCTGCGGGGCACCATCCTGGGCGACGTCATCTGCCGCATCCTGGACGCGGCCGGGTACGACGTCGTCCGGGCCAATTACCTGGGCGATATCGGCTGGCACGTCATCAAGTGGTTGTGGAACTATTTGAAGTACCACAAGGGCGAAGAACCCCCTGCGGAGGACAAAATCCGCTGGATGGGGGATTTGTACGTGGAGGCCAACAAGCGCCTGGAGGAAAACCCCGAACTGGAAGCCGAAGTGCGGGACTTGTTCAAACGCTGGGACCAGGGGGACCCCGAATTGCGGGCTTTGTGGGAAAAGACCCGGCAATGGTCCATCGAGGGCTTCGACGAGATTTACCGCTGGCTCAACGTGCATTTCGACCGGGTGTACTTCGAAAGTGAGGTAGAGGAAGAAGGCAAAGCGCTGGTGGAAGACATGGGGGCCCGGGGCATCGCCATCGACCAGCGTCCCGAAGGGCCGGTCATCGTCAACCTGGACCAGTTGATGGGCCTCCCGGAAGGCACCCTGCGCACCTACGTGGTGCTGCGTTCCGACGGCACGTCTTTGTATTCCACCAAAGACCTGGCCCTGGCCATCCGTAAATTCCGGGAATATCCCGACCTGGCCCGGAGCATTTACGTGGTGGACGTGCGTCAATCCCTGTACCTGAAGCAAATTTTCGCCACTCTCAAAGTCATGGGCTACGAATGGGCCGACCGTCTCTACCACCTGGCTTACGAAGTGGTGGTGCTGCCCGGCAATGTGGTGTTGAAAACCCGGGAAGGCGAAGTGGTCTTTCTGCGCGACCTCATCCAAGAGGCCATCCGGCGGGCGCGTGCCATCGTGGAAGAAAAGAACCCCGCGCTGGACGCAGTGACCAAGGAACGGGTGGCCCATGCGGTGGCGCTGGGCAGTCTGAAGTACACCATGGTGGCCCGGGAGAACAACCGTACCGTGACCTTCGATTGGAAGCGGGCGCTGGATTTTCAAGGCGTGGCCGCGCCCTACATCCAATACGCCCACGTGCGGGCCAACAGCATCTTGCGCAAAGCCGGGGGCGCGTTGCCCGAACCCCTGACGCCGGCCCATGCGTTGCACCCCAAAGAGGTGGACCTGATTTCCCAAATCGCGGTCTTCCCGGACCGGGTGCTCATGGCCGCGCGGGAGTACAAACCCCTCACCCTGACCAATCACGCGTACGAACTGGCCCGGGCCTTCAACGACTTCTACAACACGTGTCCGGTGCTCCAGGCAGAACCCCGGGTGCGGGCTTTCCGTTTGCGTTTGGTGGCCGCGGCGAAGCAGACCCTGGCCAATGCGCTGGCCTTGCTCAACATCGAAGCGCCCGAAGTGATGTGAAAAGGGCTTCCCTTTTTCGGTAAAATAGGAAAAAATCGGGGAGGAGTTAGGGATGAGTGCACCCACGTATGCGCAAGTGGCCAGTATTTTGCAGCGGGCCCTGGGCCAGGAAGAGGGCCTGTTGGTCATGGAATTCATCATGTCCCACATCCCGACCGATGTAGCCCGGCGCAGGGATGTGGAGGAAGTGCGTCTGGAAATTGAGCAGGTTCGTCGCGAAGTCGAGCAGGTGCGGCTGGAAATCGCGCAGGTACGGGCGGAGTTGAGTGAACGCATTGAACAGGTGCGGGCGGATCTGACCAAGGAAATCGAGCAGGTGCGGTTGGAAGTCGAACAGGTGCGGGCGGACCTGACCAGGGAAGTCGAGCAGGTGCGGCTGGAAGTCGAACAGGTGCGGGCGGATCTGACCAAGGAAATCGAGCAGGTGCGGCTGGAAGTCGAACAGGTACGGGCGGATCTGACCAAGGAAATCGAGCAGGTGCGGCTGGAAGTCGAACAGGTGCGGGCGGATCTGACCAAGGAAATCGAGCAGGTGCGGCTGGAAGTCGAACAGGTGCGGGCGGAAAACCGGGTGTCCATCGAGCGGCTGCGGGCGGAATTGCTCAAAGAAATCGCCGAAGCCAAGGCCTCCCAAATTCGTTGGGCTTTTCTCTTCTGGGTCAGCCAAATGGCCATGCTGATTGGCATCCTCTTTCAATTGTTGAAATGAAGCCATGCCCAATCCACCGGAAGCCTCCCTTCGACAGGCTGCGGATTTGTTGCGCAAGGCGCGGTACGGAGTGGCCCTGACGGGTGCGGGCCTTTCCACCCCTTCGGGGATCCCGGATTTCCGTTCCGATGAAGGCCTGTGGCGACAGGTTGACCCCATGGAAGTGGCTTCGCTGTGGGGATTCCGAACCAACCCGCAAGCCTTTTACGAATGGATTCGTCCTCTGGTGCGCACCATCGTGGAAGCCAGACCCAACCCGGCCCACCGGGCGCTGGCCGAAATGGAGCGCCGGGGGTGGATTCGGGTAGTCATCACCCAAAACATCGACATGTTGCATCAGAAGGCCGGCTCCCAGCACGTGCTGGAAGTACACGGCAGCATTTCCACCATGACTTGCGTGGACTGTGGGCATCGGGAGCTTTCCGAAGCCTATCTCACCCCCCATGCTTTGGAGGGCATTGATGTGCCCCGCTGTTCCCAGTGTGGGGGCGTGCTCAAGCCCGATGTGGTGCTCTTCGGGGAAAACCTGCCCTGGGCCGTGTGGCGGGCCGCCGAAGAGGCGGTCGAGAAGGCCGACGTGCTTTTGGTAGCCGGGTCCTCCCTGGAAGTATACCCGGTGGCCGAACTGCCTTACCGGGCCGCTCGTCGGGGCGCGAAGGTCATTTTGGTGAACCTTTCCCCCACGCCTTTCGACCCTTATGCCCACATCGTCCTTCGGGGGGATGTGGCCGAGGTGTTGCCCGCGTTGCTGGAAGGGTAAACCCGTTCGCGGCCCTGTATTACACCCGGCGAAAAACCCAGGAGAGAACGAAAAACCCCGTGGCCACCAGCACGATGGTGGCACCGGGGGGCGTGTTCCACACCAAAGAAGCCCCCAACCCCAGCACCATGCTGGCCACCCCAACGCCTATGGCAATCCCAAGCAGGGTGCGGAAGTCCCGGCTCAGATGGAGCGCGGTAGCGCCCGGGATGACCAACAACGCGGAAGCCAGGATTAACCCCACCATTTTGATGGCCAGCACCACGGTAATGGCCACAAGAGCAGCGAACAAATAATCCAGTAAGGGTTCGGGGAGGCCGGTGACCCGGGCATATTCCGCGTCGAAGGCCAGGGCCACGAATTCTTTGTGCAAGGCCACCAGCACAGCCCCTACGGCAACCACCGCGACCAGCAGCAGGCGTAAATCCGCCGTACCGATGGCCAGCACGCTTCCGAAAAGGTAGCCGAACAGGTCCGTGGTGGTTTGCAACATGCCCAGCAGGAGCACGCCAAAGGCCATGGTTGCAGCGAAGAAGATGCCGATGGCCGTGTCCGAGGTCAACGCGCCCCGGCGTACCACCACGGTAATGGCCCAGGCCACCACCACGCAAAACCCCGTGGCCGTCAGGACCGGATCCCAACCCAAGAGCAGGCCTACGGCCACACCGCCAAACGCGGCATGACCGATGCCCGCACCCATGAAGGCCATACGTCGTAAAACCACGAAAGTGCCCACCCAGGCCGTCAGCAACCCGATGAGCACGCCCCCGATAATGGCTCGTTGTACGAAGGGATAAGTCCACCACAACAGGTCCATGAATGCCTCCATGTGGCTGTAGAACTTGGATTGCCAGACCTACCTGAAGACCCTATGGCTTGTGATGGCGCCGTACCACCATATGGGGCACACCACCGTGATGTAGGAACACGGCTTCACAACCGTACATGGTTTCCAGGGTTTCCTGCGTAAGCACTTCCTCCGGTCGACCGTGGGCCACCAGCCGTCGGTTCAAACAGGCCACGCCGTTGACGTACTGGGCAATCACTCCCACATCGTGGGAAACCACCACCACGGTCATGCCCTCCTGGTGTAGTTCTCGGAGAAGTTCGTACAGACTTTGGGTGGCGGCCACGTCGACTCCGGCGGTCGGCTCGTCCAAAAGCAAGAGCCGGGGTTGTGCGGCCAGGGCGCGAGCCATGAGAATACGCTGACGTTCGCCCCCCGACAGAGAAAACCACGGCTTCTGGGCGGCATGGGCCATGTCCACCCGTTTCAACGCCCGGCGTACGTGTTCGTGATCCTCGGGGCCAGGGCGACGCACCAGACCAATATGTGGATACCGACCCATCATCACCACGTCATACGCTCGCAGAGGAAAGCGTACCAACGCGGCTTGATGGTGTTGAGGTACATACCCAATCCATCGCCGCCAGGACCCCAATTGCTTTGGAGGACGCCCGAAGATTTCCACTTTTCCCTTTTGGGGAACGAGCAGCCCCAGCATGGTGCGGAGCAATGTGGTCTTCCCCGCGGCGTTGGGCCCTAAGATGGCCCAAAAAGCCCCCTGGGGAATGGTGAGCGAAACGTCCTCCAGCACCACCTGTTTGCCGTAACCGACGGTCACATTTTCCAGTCGGATGGCCGGTACATCCGGCGGTATCATCAAGTCAGCATCGCCCATCATGTCTTTCGTCCGTGTTTCTGGCTTTTGTGTATCAAGTGAACTTCGGCAGAATTTGATTGCTCCCTCAGGGTGCTAAAACTTCGACCAGTTTCCTTGCATTATGCCGCATCATATCCGGATACGTTTCACGTCCAGGTACACCTCCCAGGGGGTCCAGGTACACCAGAGGGACACCAATATCCTCGCACAGGGTTTCCAGCGCAGGCACAGGATGTTGCTCTTCCAGAATGACGGCGTACACCCCATGGGTTTCGATGCGATTGGCCCAGTCGAAAAGGGTGTTGGGGGGGATTTCCTGCGTGTGGCCGTGGAATTGTTTTTCCGACTTGGGCAGCTGCAGAATGTAGAAATCATATGGTTTTAGAAAGGGTTCCCACACGGCGTGCAACACGGCTACCCGTCGTCGCTCCAGGGGGATGGCTTTGATGGTGCGTTCCAATTCCAATTGTAAGTTGTCCAGGGCATCCAGCACGCGGATGCGGTTCACGGAAATTGTCCCTCGGGCCGGGCTTTCCGGTTGTACCTCTGCGGCCAAGGCATCGTGAATCACTCTGACGTATTCCTTGGCCCAGGGGATGCTCATCCACAGATGCGCGTTGGTGCCATAGGGCTGGGTTCGAAAACGTTCGGTTTCCGTGACGTACACCACCCGGGCTTTGGGGTTGGCGCTTTGCAGGGCTTCTTTGGCCCAGGGTTCCAGGCCCCGGCCGTTGAACAAAATCACATCGGCTTCGGCCAGGGCCTGGATGTGCTTGGGGCGTAATTCCAGGGTGTGGGGTGAAAATCCGGGTTCCACCAGCATGGTTACGTCCACCCAGTTTTCACCCAACCAAGTGGTAAAGTCTCGCAAGGGGGGAATGCTAACCACCACCCGCAACTTCTCCGAGGAGTCTCCCCTCTTCTCGCCACCGGAAAGGGTCTGGCAACCGCTCAGGACGAAAAGCATCACAAAGAAGAAAACCACGAGGCGAATCGTCTTGGTTCTCATCGAAACAACTCCCTGGATGAGGATGTTTTGAAAACATCCCCCCTCCTCTTCCGAATGCTCACCAAGGAAATGGTAGCAGGCAACGTAGACGTTGTGAAAACCTTCCGGCGGCAACCATGCATCACGTCGTGCTGTTCCCATTGTACTCCGCAAGGAAGTGAAAGGGGAGGCGTCTCTTTGTTTGCCGAGACGAACGAAAGCCTCCGGCCAGCCTCCACAGGAAGACCCTTAGGAGTTGTTCGTTCACAAGAGGGCGTCTTCCAAAAGGTCCAAAAAGCGGTGGCGATGGATTGCCAACACCACTTCGACGTTGGGCGCTCGTTGCAACAGTCCGTACGGGTCGGGCACTGTCATGCCTCGGGTGAGGCCCTCGTGGGTGAGCACCGTAAGGTAGGTGGTGACCTTGCGTTGTACCAGGTTCGGTTCCAAAGCCACGGCTGCGGTCAGCGCGTCGGGGTGCAGGCTACCGGCCACGCCCCAGTGGGCCTGGTCGAAAGCCTTGGCCTGCCGGTGCACCTGCAAAAAGAAGCGGGCCAGCCGTGCCCCGGACCGGGCCAAACGGGCCTCGACCGGTGGAGGCAGCACGCCGTCCTGGAGCACGGTTTCCCAGGGCACCAGGGTAATGGGCCAGCCCGCGTGCAGCACCGCGTGCGCGGCTTCCGGGTCCTGCCAGAAGTTGTATTCGCTTACCGGCGTCTGATTGCCCCGCCCCTGCCAGGTGCCGCCCATGATGACCACCCGCGCGATACGTTGGGGAAATTCGGGGTCCAGGCGCAAGGCCAGGGCCAGGTTGGTCAGAGGGCCAATGGCCAGGATGGTCAGGCCGGGGTGAATTCGGCTCAGGTGGAGCAACGCCTGGGCCGCGGGGATGTCCTGGATCGGGTTTCTCGGCTCCGGCAGGGTGGCGTGGCCCAGCCCTTCGCGGCCCTGAATGTGGGTAGTGGTGGAGAGGGGCCGAACCAACGGCGCGGGGCTGCCCAGGTACACGGGCACATCGCTCCGGCCCAGCAGTTCCAGCACCGCGCGAGCGTTGTACGCGGCCCGGTCTACCGGAACGTTTCCGGCCACGGTGGTGATGCCCACCACCGTGGCCGGGGTATGCTGCAGAACCAGGATGAGGGCGGTGATGTCGTCGCCGGCGGTGTCCGTATCGATGACCAGGGGGAAGGGGTGCGATTTTTTCCGGTTCACCGGTTGTTGTTCTGGTGTCGATAAGGCGCGGGAATGTATTGCACCGAAGGCTGCATACGGGTGGGCTGCGGATACAGCGCCATGAGTTGATACACTTCCATGGGCATATCCGTGGACACCGGCAGGCCCAATTCCTTGGCTTCTTCCACGAAGATGGGGTAATCGTGGGTCCAGGTACCCGTGGCCAGTTTGCGAGCCAGCGAACGGGCCTTTTCTTCGTCCATTTTGTCCCGCAACAGGTCGAAGACGAAGGTTTCTACCTGTTGGATGGCTTTCCGGCCTACATCGGCCAGGATGTGGGTCTGGTCGTCGATTTCCTCTGCGGGCTTGACGTCCAGCACCTTCAAAATGGAAGCGGCCGGCCACTGGCCCAGTTGCGGGTCCACCGGCCCCAGCACCGCGTTGGGGTCCATGACGATTTCATCCGCGGCCAGGGCGATGAGGGTACCGCCAGACATGGCGTAATGGGGCACGAATACGGTCACCTTGGCCGGATGGCGCTTGAGGGCGCGAGCAATCTGCCCCGCGGCCAGCACCAGGCCGCCCGGCGTGTGGATGATGAGGTCGATGGGCACGTTGGGGTCGGTGAGTTTGATGGCCCGCAAAATTTGCTCCGAATCCTGGATGTCGATGAAACGGGCCAGGGGGAAGCCCAGGAAAGAGAGGGTTTCCTGCCGGTGAATCATGGCGATGACGCGGCTTTTGCGTTTTTGCTCCAGTTTGCGAATCAGCCGCATCCGGGCCGATTCCAGCATGTGCTGCCGGAGCCAGGGTTGCAGCGAAGCGAGAATGAAGAAGAGCCAGAAAAGGTCCCAAAAGGTCATGACAGGTGCCTCCTCGTCCGGGGATGGATATTCCCCCATCTTGTGGGGATGTTACCAGTATACCAGGCCTTCCAGAGCAGGATGGGGGGCAGGGCAGGATTTCTTATTTTTCGACAATGCTCAGAGTATACGCGCCCGGCTGTCGGGTATAACGGGTGAGCAGGGTGACGATGAGATACGTGTCGCCCTGCCGGGGAACGGTCACCGTGGCGGTGCCTTGATGCGGCGTGTCCAGCGGTAAGGGCTTTACTTCCACCCGTTCCCCCTGGTGATGGACCAAAAGCCAGCGGAAGCGGGCCGGAACTTCTCGCCCCACCCGCACGAAGCCTTCGGCCTGCCATCCGCCGTCGTCGGCTTCGAAGTCCGTGGTGTAGCCGATTTCCGGGATGCTCACATCGTCCAGCAGGAACCCGGTCCGATTGACCGCGGCGTCGGTCACGTACACGAAGCGCACCCACACCGGGCCACCCGCGTAATCCGACAGGTCCACTTCTTCCAGCATCCATTTGGCTCGCTGACCCGTTCCAGAAAGCCCCGTGTATCCCCATCCGTAATTGTTGCCCGTAGGGTTTTCGTCGGTGGCCGCCGGCGGGCGCAGCATGTTCCAGGTTTCCCCATCGCGGGAGGCCAGCACGTATACGTAGTCGTAGTTGGGTTCAATGTCGTACCAGGTCCAGTAGGTCAAAGTGACGGGGCCGTGAACCTGGCTCAAGTCGAAACGGCGGGTGAGGCGCATTTCCGATTCGTCGCCGTAGTTGGACCAAAACGCGAAATCACCCGAATGGGGGCGGGTGGGCCAG